>NZ_RCOB01000050.1:0-15613 GCF_004307665.1 Pseudomonas sp. Sample_16 | reverse complement strand
GTCAGCGAAGCGGCGGCACAGGGCGATCGCTCGGAAAACGCCGAATACACCTACGGCAAAAAGATGCTGCGGGAAATCGACAGTCGCGTGCGGTTTCTCACTAAACGCCTGGAAGCGCTCAAGGTCGTCAGTGAAAAGCCCAGCGACCCGAACAAAGTCTATTTCGGTGCGTGGGTCACCATCGAGGACGAGGACGGCAAAGAGTCCCGTTATCGCATCGTCGGGCCGGATGAGCTGGACTTGAAACAGGGCCTGATCAGCATCGATTCACCGCTGGCCCGCGCCTTGATCGGCAAGGCTCTGGACGCCGAAGTGCGAGTCCAGACGCCTACCGGCGAACAATGTGTGTACATCGTTTCGATCGACTATCCGTAAGCCGTAGCGCTCGGCATTCAGCGACGGGTAATCAGCCCTTGCCGGGCGACACGGGTCAGTTGCCTGATGACTTCGGGGGCGTCTTCGAGGTTTGGCGATTGAATCACCGCCAGATCAAAACTGTCGCTGGCAAAACGGGCCAGGGATTCGCCGTCGTCGACGAACTGGATCAGGAACGCAGCGGGACCGCCGTTACGACGTGGCCAACCATCGAGATAACGCAGGAGCGTCGGCTGATGCTTACCGCCAAGCAGGATTTTTGGATTGCGCTGGGTGAGGTGTGCCGTGATCGGCGCGGGACGTACTACAGGGTTTAGTGCATTCATCGTGTCGTGTCTCTGCCTCAAAAGTCTGCATGGCAGGTGAGAGGCAACACCGAACCAGCGCTTTAGCGGTATTTCGAAGCCTGTTTCATGCTTCTATCGGCAACTGAATGAGTCACCTGGCGCCCCGCAAGTAGCTGTTTAAATCGGCGCATGGGCAGCATCCTAGAGAAGCTGACCGGACAGTGTCAAGAATGACGCGTAACAAAAAAAGGCCCGCACAATGCTCATTGTGCGGGCCTTTGCCTTGAGCCAGAGCGGTCAGCCGGCGATGGCGCGGTCTGCCGAGAGCTTGCCGGCGCCTTCGATCAGTACCGCGATGCTGCCACCGAGCAGTGCGAGAGCGAACTCATAACCGTTGTTGGCCATGAACAAGCCGTTGCTGATATGCACCGAGAAGATCGCCACCAGGGAAAGGAAGGTCAGGCCCAGCGCGGCCGGCCGAACCAGCAAGCCGATGATCAACGCCAGCCCGGCGAAGAACTCGGTACCACCTGCCAGCGTCGCCATCAGGTAGCCTGGCGTCAGGCCGATGCTTTCCATGTACTGCGCGGTGCCGGCCAGACCGTAGCCACCAAATGCCCCGAACAGTTTCTGCGAGCCGTGGGCAGCGAAGATGATGCCGACGATAATTCGCAGAACGGTCAGGCCGTAGCCAGCGCGGGTAAACAGTACCTTGTTGATCAGTGTGCTCATGCTGTGTCATCCATTGTGAGAGTGAGTTGGTTGGCCGCTATATTAATCAGTAAATCTCATGTTAAAAGCGCAAAATATCCACCTTAACAATCAGTTTATTCGATCACTTACGAAGGGCAACCTTCTGCCCCTGGGGCTCCAACGACTCCCGCTCCCGATCGAACGCCAGGTAATACTTGTTCACGCTATTAACATAGCTGACAGGTCCCATTCCCACCTGCTCCATGGCAACGCGCTCGACCTGGAAAAACCACTGGTTCGGATTCAGGCCTCGACGCCGTGCCTCGGCACGCATTCCTTGCACCCGCTCCGGTCCGATGTTGTAGGCCGCCAGCACGAAGGCCATTCGCTCGCGTTCGTTGAGCTTGGGGCTGGCGAAAAACTTGCGACGAATCATCGCCAGATACTTGGCCCCGGCCTGCACATTGGCATCAAGATCCTGAATATTGTTGACCCCCACCCGCTGGGCCGCGGAAGGCGTGATCTGCATCAGCCCGGTCGGCGCACCGCCACTGCGCGCCGTCGGCTTCAGGCCTGACTCCTTGAACGCCAGCGCCGCCAGGTTCAACCAGTCCATGTTTTGCGCATCGGCATGCTTTTGCAGCACTGGTCGCAGCTTTTCCAGACGTTGTCGGTCAGCCTTGGCCAGTGGGTAGTGAACCTGGTACAGGCGTCGATAGATGCGCAGGAAGGCCGCATCCTGATCCGACGGTTTTTTGTAGCCGGTGAGAAAGCGATCAATGCTGGCGCGCAGCATCGAAGCATCGCGACGCACGAACCAGAACTCTTCACCCGGCTCGCTGATAAGCACCTGTCGATCCAGGCGCAGTTTCGGCAGGATCTTGCCCCAGCGTTCGGCGATTGGCTGCTCAACGATGGTCAGATGAAAGATCCCGCCCTGGACCATTTCCAGCACGTCTTCGACCGCCAGGCTGGGATCGACCCATTCGATGTTGACCGCAGGCAATTTATGCAGCGCGAGCTTTTGGTTGATCTGGCTGATGGCATCCCCGGCGGCGCTGCCCGTTGGCAACGCCAGGGTTTTACCTGACAGCTGTTCAAGTCGGGTGTAGCGGCGCTCACCCTTGATGCCCACCAGCACCAAGGGAATGTTCCTGGCCACCGGTTCACTGCTGCTGACGGCGAACCCCGGTTGCAAATCGAGCAATTCTCCAGGCGCAACCAGATCGCCCTCCCCGCGCTGCAACGCGCCGAGCAGTTGATCCTTGGCTTTGGGAATGATCTTGAGGCTGATTTCCTGGCCGTCACGGGCGTGACCATTGAGGTATTGCTCAAAGGCGCGCAAGCGATGGTATTCGACGCCGATGGCCTGGCCCTGGACTTCACCGGAGCTGTTGCGACTCTGGTTGACCAACACCCGCAGCACTCGACTGCTGCGAATTTCCGTCAAGTCTCGGACCTTGGTCGCCGGCACGGCTTGCAGGGGGCCGGGCAGACGCGCGACCGCCGACATCGGCAGCAGCAGCGAACAACACAGCAATAGCAAAACCGAGGGACGAATCATCCACTCTCCGGAAAGAATTCGGGCTGATCACATGAGTGTTTTCATGAAATCAAACGAAAAAACTGAGCGCCTGAGCGCTGGCAAAGTGCGGAAGACTGGCACAGTGATGGCAACCTTGACCACCCCGCCCGGTCCCGCGGCTCAAAAGACAGCTATAACTCGTTGTAGTTCTTGGTTTTTCTTATAAATCTACAGCTCTGATATGCTTTCCGGCCTTTGGTCCGAGGTAGCACCATGCAACTCATCGATATCGGCGTCAACCTGACCAACCCCAGTTTTGCCGACAAACACCAGGCTGTACTCGAGCGTGCCTATGCCGCCGGCGTATGCCAATTGGTGTTGACCGGTACCAGTGTCGAAGGCAGCGAGCAAGCGCTCGAACTCTGCGGGCAACTGGATGACAGCGCGCAACGGCTGTTCGCCACCGCCGGTATTCACCCGCACTCGGCCAGCGACTGGAATGCCGACAGCGCCCGACGCCTGCGCAGCCTGCTTAAAGAGCCGAACGTGGTTGCCGTGGGTGAATGCGGACTGGATTTCAACCGCGATTTCTCGCCACGGCCACAACAGGAAAAAGTCCTGGAAGAACATCTGGCGATGGCCGTTGAACTGCAATTGCCGGTGTTCCTGCACGAGCGGGATGCCAGCCAGCGTCTGCTGGAAATCCTGCGCGACTACCGCGACCAACTGCCCGCCGCCGTGGTGCATTGCTTCACCGGTGAAAAGTCTGCGCTGTTCAGCTACCTCGATCTGGATTTGCACATCGGCATGACTGGCTGGATCTGCGATGAGCGCCGGGGCACGCACCTGCACCCATTGGTCAAGGAGATCAAGCGCGGACGCCTGATGCTGGAAAGCGACGCGCCGTACCTGCTGCCACGCAGCCTGCGACCGAAGCCGAAAAATGGCCGCAACGAACCGGCGTACCTGACCGAAGTGTTGCGCGAGGTGGCATTGCATCGGGGCGAAACCGAGGAAGATCTGGCGGCGCATACGACCGCCTGCGCACGGGCGTTTTTCCGATTGCCCAAATTAGTTTGATCTGCGTCAAGGTCTGTCTTACTGCAATAGCGGCACAATACTGGCACCTTGCCAATGCTGTTTCCGCTATCAGAGAAGACCTACATGGGTACCTGGCTTAGCAATATCTCGCTGAAATACAAATTCTGGGCGGTGAACGCCGTCGCCTTCGTTACCACCCTGCTGCTGGTGCTGTACGCCGTGCAGCTCGAACAACAGGCACGACAGCACGCCGCGCAGGAATCGGCTCAGGCACAGGCGCGATTGCTGGCTGCCTGGCCGGTCGGGCAAGCGCTGCCCAAAGCCGAAAACCTGCTGACGTTCACTCGCGGGCAAGCCCCCTCGCTCAATGACCAACCGCTGCCGAAGCTGACGGATGCCAAGGGCTGGGTCGAGATCAATCGCATGCCGTTGTTCGGTGACAATCTGCTGATCGGCGCCGAGGTGTTCACGCGCGCGGACGGCCAGCAGATAGCCGTGATTGCCCGTGGGCCGAGCCTGAGCCAGGTGTTCGGCGAGCGATTCGCCCACTACGCGGTGGCGGTGTTCGTGTTGATGCTGGTCATGCTCGGAGCCTCGCAGCTGTTGATCCGTTTCCTGCTCAGCCAACTCAACACCTTGAAGGACGTGATGCTTCACGTGGAAAAAACCGGTGATTTGTCGGCTCGGGTTCCACTGGCCTGCAACGACGAAGTCGGGCAGATGGCAAACGCCTTCAATGCCATGCAGGCCGGTTATCAGCGGGTGGTCATCACCGTCGCCAGCACAGCGCAGCAGCTGGATGATGGCGCCGCCCGACTGGCCTCAAGCATGAACGAGGTGCAGCACGGCATGCTCGGCCAGCAAAGTGAAACCGATCAAGCCGCCACCGCCATCAACGAAATGACCGCAACGGTCTACCACATCGCCCAACACGCCGGCGCCACACGCGACCTGTCGCAATCGGCCGACACCCTGGCCGGCAGTGGGCAAGCAGTGGTCATGCGCGTACAAAAGTCGATAGCCGGGCTGTCCACCGGCGTGCAGCAAACCGCCGAGATGATTCAGCGGCTGGCCGAGGACAGCCAGAAAATCAACGGCGTGGTCAACGTGATTCACAGCATTGCCGAGCAGACCAATCTGCTGGCATTGAACGCGGCCATCGAAGCCGCCCGGGCAGGCGAAATGGGCCGTGGCTTTGCGGTGGTCGCCGATGAAGTGCGCAACCTGGCCAAGCGTGTGCAGGCTTCGACAGATGAAATCACCGTGATGGTGTCAGCGTTGCAGGCCGGGACACGGGACGCCGTGGACTTCATGCAGGAGAGCTCGTTCAAGGCCGACGATTGCGTGCAACAGGCGCAGGAGGCCGGCGCCGCCCTGGTGCAGATTACCGGTGCGGTGGCGCAGATGCGTGAAAGCAATACGCAGATTGCTGTGGCAGCCGAGCAGCAGAGTCAGGTGGCGGAAGAGATGAACCGGGCGGTGGTGAGCATCCGCGATGTCACCGAAAACACCGTGCGGCAGACCGTCGGGTCGGCAACCACCAGTCATGAACTGGCGGCGCTGGCAGGAGAATTGAGCAAGGCCATCGGGCAATTGAAACTTTAAAAGCTCGCAGCCTGCGGCCGCTGCGGTGCAAGCGATCCTTTTTGCCCATGACGCCTATCACGGCCATAGCCAACCTCGATTCGCCGCCCGCTCGGGCCGGGCCTATTCTTCAATCATGTGTTCAACATGGATCGAGGATTAGCATCATGGGCAAACGTCACCCCAACCTTCCCGCCTGGCAATGGCGTGCCTACCCGAACAATCACCAGCACCCGGCCAACCTGGTGCTGCACCTGATTGCCGTGCCGCTGTTCATCGTGGCGTTTCTGTTGATCGTCTGCGGCGTGTTCAGCCTGAATCTGGCGAACCTTGCCATTGGCATCATCGGGGTGATCGCTGCACTCGGCCTGCAACGCCATGGCCACAGCCTCGAAGCACAAGCCTCCGAGCCGTTCAGCGACCGAAAAGACGCTGTGTCGCGCCTGATGGTCGAGCAGTTCCTGACCTTCCCGCGATTTTTCCTCAGCGGCGGCTGGTGGCGCGCCTGGCGTGAACGCCACCGCCGTCACTGATCAGGCGAACACCGTCACCGTTTGCCGGCTCATGGCAATCAATCGACCTTGCGCGTCCCACATCTTCGCGGCGGCATGCCCGTAACCGTTGGCGGCATATTCGGTTTCGACCAGGTACTTGCACCAGTCCAGGGTGCTCAGCTCCAGCAGAGGCTGGACGAATTCGATGGTCCAGGTCAGCGTGCTGCCCATGGCCGGTTTGTTCAGAAAAGGCATCACCGCCGGCGGCCAGCCGTCCACCAGTGCCAAAATGTGCGATTCAGTGATCGCCTCTTCCTTCACGTCACCACGCAAGCGCACCCAGCCCCCCATCTGACGCGATGTGCTGCCGCTGAACGGCAGCCCGCCGACACTCCAGCGCATCGCCAGATGGCGCATGAATTCCGGGATGACGCCTTCGATGAAAGGCAGTTCCTGGCACTCGTCCCAATGCTTCATCTCGGGTGCTGGCTCGGCCTGTACCGACACTTCAGACGGACGCGAGGCGCCAAAACTGCCCTGAATCAACGTCACCACCTGCCCCTTCTGCATTGCGCGGCCCATCACCTGGCTGACGGCTTTGCCTTCGCGCAGCACGTCGACTTCAAAACTGACGGGGACTTCAGGTTCGACCGGGCCAACGAAGGTGATCGCCAACGATCGCACGGGCCGGTCCGCCGGGACTTTTGCGCGCATGGCTTCGTACTGCAAAGCGGCCACCAAACCACCGAAACTGGCACGTCCTTGAGCCCACCCGGCCGGGATGATGAGTTCAAACGGTTGGCGGCGGACGGCGTCGAGCAAATCGCAAAAGCGCATGGAAACCTCAGGATCGGGAAAAGGATGCAGGGATCTTAACCAGCCGGCGAAGGCTGTACAGCGCACATTCCGGCCAAATTGACTGACAGATGGGCCGCACAAGCCCCCGTTTAATCCCAAACCTTGTAGGAGCGAAGCTTGCCGGCGATGGCGTCCGGTGGATCGCTATCGCGAGCAAGCTTTGCTCCTACAGGGGGAAGTGACTGATTTCAGGATTTGAAGCAGTCCGCGCTGAGCTTGTCCAGCACTCGGTCGGCGCGCTGTTCGGCCTGGGCCATGGCGGTGTGCCAACCGGCGACGCAGGGGCGCAAATCCGTTTCCTGCTCGGCCATGGCCAGCCATTGCACGCAGTCGTGCCAATCGCCCAATGCGCCCTGAGCCGACTTCAACCGGGGCATGGCCGCTTTCGGCAAGCGATCCAGTTCGGGGTAAGCGTCGATGCCGTAACGCACACGCTTGATCAACAAGCGCAGGCGATGGCGGTCATGGGCGGGATCGTGCAGGGCCTGGTCGAGTTTTTTCCATTGCTTGCCCAGGCGTTTCTCGATGCGCTTGCCCAAGCCCTTGAGCAAGCCCTGACGTTGAGAGGCCCGCAGAAAGCGCGGAAAGGCATCAAGGATGACCAGCAACTGCGCCAGTTCGGCACTGCTCGCAATGGCCGGATAAGCGTCGGCCATCTGCGCCAACCGCCGCTGCGCAGCGTCGGGTTGACCGTGCTGGAGCAAATACGCCGCCAGCACTTCGCGATCACGCCAGGGGGTGGTCAGGTCGCCCACGGCCGAAGCCGCTGTTTCCAGTTGCTCAACGCCGGGCAGTCCGCGCAACGGCCGCAAAAGGCTGCGCAAACGGCGCACGGTAGTGCGCAAGTCGTGCAAGGCCTCAGGGTCAGTCCGGGCAGTCAAACGCGCCTGGCAGGCCAGTAGACGCACTTCCAGGCCCAGAACATGGGCCACCAATCGATCAACCATTGCCGACATCGCTTGCTCCCTGACTCGCCTGCCCTCGTGGACTTACATCATGCCTCAACGGCCGGCACGTGACTCACGAATATAGAAGCGTGCCTTCTCGGCTTTTTTCGCACAGCCTTCGAACCCTTCGAATTGTTGCTGGGTTTTGGCCGCGGTCAACAATGACAAGGCCTTGGAGTAGCTGACGGTCCCGGCGAAACCTTCAGCCTTGGCCAGGTCCAGTTCATGCCAGGCGGCATCGAGGTTGCTGCCGCAGCTGTCGCGATAAGCAGTTTTACCGGCGCAACCGGCCAGTGCCAGGGCAATCAGTGGCACACAAATCCAGGCTTTCATCACATACACCTCAGAGATAGGAAAACAGTCATGCAGGTAGGACGGTCTGGCACGTGAAAAGTGCCGTTCATCGCCAGCGCAAACTATAGCGCGGGCAAGAATAATCATCTGCCGCCCTGGAGTGTCGAAAAAACGACGCGTTCGCCGCACCGTGCGACCTTGCCGATTGAAGCGCGCCCCCCGATGGGTGCATTGTTGAACCATTCAAACGAGGGCGATTCATGAAAAAGCGTGTCGCACTGGTGTTGGGCTCGGGTGGAGCCCGGGGTTATGCGCATATCGGCGTGATCCAGGAAATCGAACGGCGCGGTTACGATATCGCCTGTATCGCTGGTTGCTCGATGGGAGCGGTGGTCGGCGGGATCTATGCCGCCGGCAAGCTCGATGATTATCGCGACTGGATCGAAAGCCTGGATTACCTCGATGTTTTGCGTCTGGTGGATGTCAGTTTTCGCCTGGGGGCGATCCGCGGGGAAAAGGTCTTTGGGCAGATCCGCAAGATCGTCGGCGAGATCAATATCGAAGACTTGCGCATTCCCTACACGGCAGTGGCCACCGACCTGACGAACCAGCAGGAAATCTGGTTCCAGGAAGGCTGCCTGCACCAGGCCATGCGCGCCTCGGCGGCGATTCCCAGCCTGTTTACCCCGGTGATGCAAGGCAATCGCATGTTGGTGGATGGCGGCATTCTCAACCCGCTGCCGATTGTGCCGGTGGTATCGAGCCATTGCGATTTGATCATCGCGGTCAATCTCAACTCCACCAACCAGCGTCATTACCAGTTGCCGGTGATCGAGCGCCCTGCCGCTTTCAAGAGCCGGTTCAACAGCCTGCTCAATTCACTGGGTTCGAAAATGCCGTTCCGGCGCAAGCAAGCCGAACAATTGCTGTTGCTGGAGAAGGAAGCGTTGATGGCCGAGGCCGCAGAAATCAATCCCTGGATCGAATCTGCCGAACCCGAAGCCCAGCAACCCGCCGCAGCGCCTGAACGTGACGGCGCGCCGAAGTCCGCCACCGGATCATTCATCATCGACAACGTCGGCCCGGCGTCTTTGCTGGACTTGATCAACCAGAGTTTCGAGGTCATGCAGACGTCGTTGGCGCAGTACAAGATTGCCGGCTATCCACCGGACATTCTGATCAACGTACCGAAGCGGGTGTGCCGGTTTTTCGAGTTCTACAAGGCGCCGGAATTGATCGCGCTGGGGCGGGAGATTGCGCGCGATACGCTGGACCGTTATGAGAGCGAGCGGGATGCCTGAGGTTCTCGAGTGCCGGTGAAGGCCCCATCGCTGGCAAGCCAGCTCCCACAGTTATCAAGGTGATCACAGATTTTGTGAACGAAACCAATCCTGTCGTCGATCGTTCCCACGCTCCGCGTGGGAATGCATCCCGTGACGCTCCGCGTCGCTTCCAAAAGCGGAACGCGGAGCGTCCCTGGCGGCGTTCCCACGCAGAGCGTGGGAACGATCAGGCAACGACACCAATCCTGTGGGAGCTGGCTTGCCAGCGATGAGGCCTGCTCAGGCAACACAAAACTACAGACTGCCGTCACTCAACAACCGATACCCCACCCCCGCCTCGGTCACAATGAATCGCGGTTGAGTCGGGTCGTCCGCCAGTTTCTGCCGCAAATGCCCGACCACGATCCGCAAGTAATGGCTGTCTTCGGTATGGGTCGGCCCCCAGATATCCTTGAGCAATTGCTGTTGGGTGATGACCCGCCCGGGATGCCGAGCCAGTTGTGCGAGCACCGCGTATTCCTTGCGGGTCAGTGCCACTTCGGCGCCTTCGAGCAGAACCCGGCGATAGGCCAGATCCACCGTCAGCGGGCCGAAGGTCAGTGCCGCTTGCTGGGCTTCCCCTACCGGTGCCTGGCGCAACAGCGCACGAATTCGCGCCAGGAACTCCTGAATGCCGAAGGGTTTGGTCACGTAGTCATTGGCGCCGCCATCCAGCGCCTGGACTTTCTGCCCTTCGCCGGCGCGCACCGAAAGCACCAATACCGGCACCGTCGACCACTCGCGAAACTCGCGCAAAACCTGCTGGCCGTCCATGTCTGGCAAACCGAGGTCGAGCACCAGCAGGTCCGGCTTGTTCAGTGCTGCCTGCGCCAACCCTTCGGTCCCGTTGCTGGCTTCCAACACTTTGTAGCCCTGGGAGACGAGACTGATACGCAGGAATTTGCGGATTTGCGGTTCGTCGTCGATGACCAGGATGGTCGCGGTCTGGCTCATGAATTCACATCAATACAAATAAGTGGCAAGAGAGTAGCGCAAGCACGATCAGGCTTCACAGTCGGCTGTTAATTTTCAAAGGCCGGCTGAGCCTGCAAGGGCAAGTGCAAGGTGATACAGGTGCCGCGCCCTTCAATGCCATCGGCAACGCTGATTCGTCCGCCATGGGCGCCCACCATGCCCTGGCAAATCGCCAGGCCCAGACCGGTGCCCTGCCCGCCTCGATCGCCGCGTGCAGCGGTGTAGAACATGTCGAAAATCTTTTCCCGATCTTCCTCCGGAATTCCCGGACCTTCGTCACTGACCGAGAAAAACAGCTCGTTGTCGTCCACTCCGGCGCGCAGTTGCAAACGTCCGTGGGGCGGTGAAAATCGCGCAGCGTTCTCCATCACGTTGATCAGCGCCTGCTCGATCAGCGCGGCATGCACGTAAAGCAGCGGCAACTGCGCCGGCACATCAGTGCTGACTTGCAGCGGTGCGAGGACCGCACGCAAGCGGCTGAGCGAACTGCCGACGATGTCGGCCGGCGATACCCAGTCCCGCGCCAGTTTCAACGCGCCGTGACCGAGTCGGGTCATGTCCAGCAGATTCTGAATGTAGCGATCGAGCCGTTCGGCTTCATCGCGGGTGCCTTCAAGCAATTCCCGGCGATCTTCCAGCGGGATCGCTTCGCCGAGCGCCAGCAGACTGTCGATACTGCCGCGCATGGAAGTCAGCGGCGTGCGCAAATCGTGGGACACCGACGCCAGCAAGGCACTGCGCAGTTGCTCGGTTTCGCCGTGCAACCGCGCCGCTTCCAGATCATCCGCCAATTGCGCACGCGCCAGCGCCTGTGCCAGCGGCTGGCTCAGCGCAGTCAACAACCGGCGACGCTGGCCGCTGAGGGTCTGGCCTTCTTTTGCGCAGACACCCAGCAACGCCAGCGGCCCATCCTCTACCGACAACGGCCACCACCACCAACGCCCGAACGGCAACGTTCCGGTGCCCGCGCCAGCAGGCTGATCGTGTTGCCACGCCCAGTCGGCGGCAGCGCGCTCGGCTTCGGTGAATTCCAGCGGACCACCGGTTTCGACTTTCCAGCCACTCGGGCCGTCGCGATTGAGCAGGCACAACTGCAAATCGCTCCAGCCATTGAGGTGCTGGGCGGCAGCGCTGACCACCGCTTGGCGGTCAGTCGCGGCGGTCAGTTTGCGCGACAGGTCGAGCAGCTCAGTGGTTTCTTCCTGGGTGTCGCGCAGCGCCTGCAGTTGTCGCCGCTGGCGCGCTGCGAGGTTGCCGGTAAGGGCCGCCATCAACAGGAAAAACAGCAAGGTCAGCACGTCTTCTTCGCGCTGGATGCTGAAGGAAAAGTTCGGTGGGATGAACAGAAAGTCGTAGGTCAGGAACGACAGCGCCGCACACACCAGCGCCGGACCGAGACTGCTGCGCACCGCCACCAGAAGCACTGCCGCAAGGAACACCAGCGAGATGTTCGGCAACGGCAAAACGCTCGCGACCGCCCAGGCCAAGGCAGTGGCCGACACCGTCGCCACAATGGCCAGGGCATAGTCGAACCACACCAGCGCCTGCATTGAACGCTGACGTGGCTGATGCTGCTCGTGATCGCTGTCGATGACGTTGATTTCCAGCCCGCGGGCATGGCGCAACAACCGCGCCGCCAAGCCGCCACCGAACAGACGGCGGCGCAAACGTGGCCGCGACTGGCCGACCAATACCAGACTGGCGCGCCGTTCGGCGGCATGCTGGATCAGGGTTTTCGCCACCTCACCGGCGCGCAACAGCACCACTTCACCGCCCAGGCGTTCAGCCAGTTGCTGAGCACTTTGCAGGCGCAGGCGTGATTGCTCGTCGCGCATGCTGCCGTTGTCCACATGCACCAGGCTCCACGGCAGATGCCGACGCTGGGCGACGCGGCTGGCGTGACGAACCAGCCGTTCCGCCTGGGCATCGCCATCGACACCCACCAACAGCCGACCACGCACCGTCGGCGCCGCTTGCCCCATCTGCCGATAACCCTGGGTCAAGTCGTTATCGACCTGGGCGGCGGCCGTTTGCATCGCCAATTCGCGCAGGGCTGTCAGGTTGGTCTGGGTAAAAAACGCATCGATGGCCGCCCTCGCCTGCTCCGGCACGTAGACCTTGCCATCGCGCAGGCGCTCCAGCAGTTCCCGTGGCGGCAGGTCGATCAGCAATAGCTCGAAGGCTTCTTGCAGGACCCAATCCGGGAGGGTTTCGCGCACCTGTACACCGGTGATACCGCGCACCTGATCGTTGAGGCTTTCCAGGTGCTGGACGTTGACGGTGGTGAACACGTCGATACCGGCGGCGAGCAATTCCTGAATGTCTTGCCAGCGTTTTTCGTGACGGCTACCGGGGGCATTGGTGTGGGCCAACTCATCCACCAACACCAGTTTGGGTTTGGCGGCCAGCAACCCATCGAGGTCCATTTCCTCGAGCATCACGCCACGGTATTCCGAACGCACCAAAGGCTGCTGCGGCAAG
This sequence comes from Pseudomonas sp. Sample_16, assembly GCF_004307665.1. Classification (NCBI taxonomy): domain Bacteria; kingdom Pseudomonadati; phylum Pseudomonadota; class Gammaproteobacteria; order Pseudomonadales; family Pseudomonadaceae; genus Pseudomonas; species Pseudomonas sp. Sample_16. The sequence goes on along the minus strand of NZ_RCOB01000050.1, from coordinate 2,737 downwards.
CCGCCCAACAGCGCTTCGGTTTCGGCCCGACCGTGGGTTTCGACCACACTGGCAATCACTTTCACACCCTGGCGCAGTTGGGTGTGGGCCGCTTGCAGCATGGCGTAGGTTTTGCCGACACCGGGCGCGGCGCCGAGGAATACCTTGAGCCGGCCACGGCCATCGCGGGGCAGGTCTGCTAACAGCGCGTCGGCGCGGCCGGAGTTGCTCATGTATGGATCTCTCTAATGATCGTTCCCACGCTCTGCGTGGGGATGCAGCCCGGGACGCTCTGCGTCCCCAAAAGCGGACGCAGAGCGTCCATTGATGCATTCCCACGCAGACGTGGGAATGATCATCTTCTACAGGCTTTCCAGCGCCCGATTCAACTCAAGCACATTCACCACCGGCGGGCCTATCAGCGGTTGCTCGATGTGCGCGTCCAGCAGGTTTTGCAGGGTCGCGACCGGCAGGTTGCGCGCCGCCGCGACACGCGCCAGTTGATAGGCAATCGCGGCCGGTGGCAAGTGTGGATCGAGCCCGCTGCCGGACGTGGTGAGCATGGCCAACGGCACCGGCCCCTGGCCGGGCACCAGCAGCTTGTTGGCATCGTCGATCACGCGAGTGGCCAGGGCCGGGTTGCTCGGCGCCAGGTTGCTCGCACCGCTCGACACCGTGGCAAAGGCAGCGGCCGATGGCCGTGGGTGGAACCAGGCGTCGCCGATAAAATCCTGGGCGATCAGCGACGAGCCACGGACCTTGCCGTCGGCATCGCGCAACAGGCTGCCATTGGCCTGATCCGGGAACGCCACCTGGGCGACACCGGTAACCACCAAGGGATAGGCGACGCCGGTGATCAGGGTCATCAAGACCAGCAGGCTCAGGGCCGGGCGTATCATTGTGGACATGTCAAAATCCTCGAACTCTCTAAAAACAACACTTCACCTGTGGCGAGGGAGCTTGCTCCCGCTCGGCTGCAAAGCAGTCGTAAATCGGCTAAGTGTGATGTGCATGATCAAATGCGGTGACTGGGTCGGGGCTGCTTCGCAGCCAGCGGGAGCAAGCTCCCTCGCCACAAAAGCCCCTTTCCAGCCACCCGCTACCCGCTAAACCAGATGCAACGCCGTCAACAGCATGTCGATGAGTTTGATGCCCACGAACGGCACCAGAATCCCGCCCAGCCCGTAGATCAGCAGATTGCGCCGCAGCAACGCCGCCGCACTGGCTGCCTGCACGCGCACACCGCGCAACGCCAATGGAATCAGCACCACGATGATCAACGCGTTGAACACGATGGCCGAGAGAATCGCGCTCTGCGGACTGCTCAAGTGCATGACGTTCAGCACGCCCAATTGCGGGTAGATCGCCGCAAACAGCGCCGGCAAAATCGCGAAGTACTTGGCCACGTCGTTGGCAATCGAGAACGTGGTCAGCGCGCCGCGGGTCACCAGCAATTCCTTGCCGATCTGCACCACGTCCAGCAGCTTGGTCGGGTCGCTGTCGAGATCGACCATGTTGGCCGCTTCGCGCGCCGCTTGCGTGCCGTCGTTCATCGCCATGCCGACATCCGCCTGGGCCAGGGCCGGGGCGTCGTTGGCACCGTCGCCGCACATGGCGACCAGGCGACCGTCGTTTTGTTCGTGACGAATGCGCGCCAGTTTTTTCTCCGGGGTGGCTTCGGCCAGCACGTCGTCCACACCCGCTTCAGCAGCGATGGCGGCAGCGGTCAGCGGGTTGTCGCCGGTGACCATGACCGTGCGGATCCCCAGTTTGCGCAACTCGGCGAAACGCTCACGAATGCCGGGTTTGACCACGTCCTTGAGGTGGATCGCACCGAGCAATTTGCCGTCGACGCAGACCAGCAACGGCGTGCCGCCACTTTGCGCGATCTTGTCGATTTCCCGCGACAGGGCCGGTGCCAGGTCCGCGCGCTTCATACCGATGAAGGTCAGCAGCGAATCCACCGCGCCTTTGCGGTAAACGCGGCCGTGATAATCGACACCGGACAACCGCGTCTCGGCGCTGAACGGCACCGCGGTCAGCAACTCGGCAGCAGGCTCCGCTTGTGGCTGAGAGCCGCGCAGGAACTCGACGATGGATTTGCCCTCGGCCGTGTCATCGGCCAGAGATGCGAACAACGCTCCTTCGGCCAGTTCCTGGCTACTCACGCCTGGGGCCGCAACCACTGCCGTGCAACGACGGTTACCGAAGGTGATGGTGCCGGTCTTGTCCAGCAACAGCACGTGCACGTCCCCCGCCGCTTCCACGGCGCGCCCGGATTTGGCGATCACGTTCAGGCGCACCAGGCGGTCCATACCGGCAATGCCGATGGCCGACAGCAGACCGCCGATGGTGGTCGGAATCAGCGTGACCAACAGCGCCACCAGGAACACCAGCGGCAGGCTGCCGTTGGCAAAGTGGGCGAACGGTTGCAGGGTGACCACCACCAACAGGAAGATCAGGGTCAGGCCGATCAGCAGGATGTCCAGCGCCACTTCGTTCGGGGTTTTCTGGCGCTTGGCGCCTTCAACCAGGGCGATCATCCGATCCAGCGTCGACTCACCGGGGTTGGCGGTGATCTTCACCAGCAGCCAGTCAGACACCAGCCGCGTGTTGCCGGTGACGGCCGAGCGGTCGCCACCGGACTCGCGAATCACCGGCGCCGACTCACCGGTGATCGCCGCTTCGTTCACTGCCGCGATGCCTTCGATCACCTCGCCGTCGCCGGGAATCATCTCCCCCGCTTCGACGCGCACCA
>NZ_RCOB01000009.1:0-120031 GCF_004307665.1 Pseudomonas sp. Sample_16 | reverse complement strand
CATCATGCTGGGAGAACTGGCGGTAAATCGGGCACTGGATAACCTCGATCCGCAGGTTTGACCTTATAAGTACGCCACCAAAAAAAACCGCGACTCTCCCCCGAGAGCCGCGGTTTTTCACGCCGCGCGATTACTGCTGCAACACTGTTGCCTGGTTGGCCGAGCCAAACTGTTGCACGGTGGCCGTTTGCGTCATGCCGCTCTGATCGACACTGGCGATGTTGCCGGTGCCGCCCTGGGTGACGTAAGCCACGTTCAGGGTGTCGGCCTGTTTGATGGTGATCATGTTGTCGTCGCCGTACAGCTGGGCGGTGTATGCCTGGTTGCCGGTGCCTTCCTGGTTGAACTCGGTGCTGTTGCCGGTGCCGTTGGTGCTGCCCTGGGCCAGGTTGGTGGTGCCGCGCTGGTCGGAGATCAGGATGTTGTCGCTGCCGTTTTGATCGAAGTACAACTCGTTGTAGGAGTCGGCCTGGCTGACCGTGGTTTTGTTGCCGGTCCCGGTCTGGTTGGTGGTCATGACGTGGCCGACGCCGTCCTGGGTGAAGTTGGCGACGTTGCCGCTGCCGGCCTGGTTGACGGTGGCGCGCTGGTTGCTGCCGAACTGGCCGCCCGATTGCGGGCCTTTCCAGTTGCTGGCATAGACCTTGTTGTCGCTGCCCACCGACGTGGCATTGAGCACATGGCTGTCGCCGCTCTGGTAGGTGAAGTGCACGTTGCCGGTGCCCTGTTGATAGAGCGCGACAGTGGAGCCGAGTGACTCGAACTGATCGGCGTAGATGGCGTTGAGGTCGCCGACCTGCAGCACGGTGGCGACATTGTTTTCGCCAAAGCTCTGATCGACGATGGTTTCGTTGGCGCCGCCATATTGGTTGATGGTGGCCTGGGCGTTGACCTGAGTGTCTTGCCAGACTTCGGAGCCGTTGCCGTCGCCGTACTGGTTGATGGTCAGATTGCCGCCTTCACCATAACGCTGGTCGCCATAGGCATAGTTGGTGCTGCCGGCCTGGTTGATGTTGATCTGGCCGTTCATGTGGCCGATCTGTTCGGCAGTTGCGTAGTTGGTGGTGCCGTACTGGATGATGACCGCGTTGTTGGCCATGCCTAACTGGATCTGCTCGATGTTGGCTTCGTTGCCGTCGCCGTACTGGTAGGTTTGCCCGGAGGTGTTTTCCTGACTGTCCTGATAGATGAATGAGAAGTTGCCGGAGCCTTCCTGATGTTGCAGTGCTTCGCCATTGCCGACCCCGATCGACTGGCTGGCATGAGTGATGTTGAAGCTGCCGGTCTGGGTTTGTGTGATGGTGCTGTTGTTCTCGAACAGTTGTTCTGCGTACCCGGCGTTGTAGTCGCCGACCTGGGTTTGGGTAATGGTGCTGGTGGCCGTGTCTTGCACGGCGGCCGCATCGTTGCCCTGGCCAACTTGCTGTTGGGTGACGGTACTGAACGGAGCATTGCTCTGTTTCACATCGGCGATGTTGGCGGTACCGGCCTGGTCTTGTATCGACAGGCTGTCATCGGCCATTGCCTGGGCACTGACAATGACCAGTATGGCGGCTGTGAGGGGCGTCAGTTTGAACATTTTGAAACCTCCAAGTGGTGCAGTGCTTTAGCGAAATTGAGTGACCGATACGCTCATGCCATTGCCTGCCTGGGTCACAGCGCTTTGCTGACCCGTGCCGGCCTGGACGATGTTGGCGTCGTTGTTGTTGCCGTTCTGGGAAATCTGCGCACGGTTGTGGCTGCCGGTCTGGGTAATCGATGCGGCGTTGCCGGAACCTTGCTGGTTGATCAATGCCATCAGGTCGCTGCCTTGTTGCAGGATGAACGCCTCCTGATTGCTACCTGACTGCACGATCTGGCCGAGCAGCGACTGGCCGTGCTGTTGCAGCAATGCGACGTTGGCCTGGCCGTTCTGGTCGATCAACGCTTGCTGGCCCACCGGGGGCGGCAGCTCGCCGAGATCGGCAGCGGGTGCCAGGTCGTCGTTTTCCAGCAAATCGTCGGCGCGCACACCCGCGCTGCTGCAGAGCAGAAGCAGGCAGAGCAGGGCGGCGGTCGGCGTTTTCATGATGCAGTCCTTTGGTTGAGGGCTTGCCCCACCCGCCGCAGCGGCCGGTGGGGCGAGCGCTTACTGCACAGTGACGTTAACGGTTCGCACGGTGCCTTGGGACGAGGTGATGGTGGCTGTCGGGCTCGCCGACGGAATCACCGTGGTCGAGTTGCTGACGGTCAGGCGCCAGCGTCCGGTCAGCGGCACCGTGGTGCTACCCAGGGTTACCAGCCCGGTCGGCGTGGTCACCTGGATGGTGATGGTGTTGCCAGTGGTCACCGACGAAGTCCCCGTGAAGTCCCAGTTGAAGCGATTGTTGGAACGGGCTGTCACCGTGGCTGCCGTGACCGCGAAAGTTTCCGCGGCAGGACGTGGCGAGACTTGCACCGTGACCGTTGCCGGTGACGTCGACTGGGCACCGAAGCTGTCCCGGGCGATGTAGCTGAAGGTCGTAGTGAAAGCCGTGGTGACCGTCGCCGGTGGGTTATAGGTCAGGACGGTACCGTTGCTGGTCACCGAGCCGCGATCCGCCGGTGGTTGGGTGAAGCTGGCGATTGCGAGCGGCACGTTGCCTTCCGGATCGGTGTCGTTGGCCAGCACGTTGATCGGAATCGACACACCCAGGGTCGCGATGCTGTCGGCGACGGCCACCGGAGGCTGGTTCGGCGCCACGGTGATGGTCACGGTCGCCGCAGCGGTCGAGGCCAGGCCCTTGGCATCTTGAGCCTTGTAGGTGAACGTTGTGGTCAACGGTGCATTGACCACGGCTGGCGGGGTGTAGACCACCGCGGTGGAACCGTTCAACACCACGCTGCCCTGGCCGGCAGCCGGTTGGGTCAACGCGGTGATGCTCAGCGGTGTGTTGCCATCCGGGTCGCTGTCGTTGGTCAGCAGGCTGAGGGTGATCGGCACGCCGAAACTGGTGCTGCCACTGTCGGCGACAGAAAGCGGTGCCTGGTTTTCACCGGTGTCCGGCGCGGTGCCGACCACGACGACCGGCTCGACATCGCTGCCACCTGAGGCCGATTTGATGGTCACGCTGGCCGGAGGCTGAGGCAGGTCGGCGACGGTCAGGCGTTGCAGGGTGCCTGACTTGGTTAACCGTCCGTAGCCCTGGGCAACCATGTCCGGTACCACCACTTCGTCTGACGAGATGGCTTCGATCAGCAGGCTGTGGTCGCTCCAGTTATAGCGAGCGGTTTGCACTTTCACCACGTCAGTGACTTTGCTCGAGACCGCTGTCGGCCGGGTGGTGCCGGTCGGGTCGGTCGCGGTGAGCACGACCACAGGCGGTACGGTGCTGCCGGTCAGGCGGTGGCCAAAGAACTGGCCGGTATTGTCGCCAAGCATGCTGGTGAGGCACGGCGATGGTGGTGGTCCGGGAACCAGAGCCACGGTTTCGCGGAAGCACAGGCTCGAATTGTTCGCCGATTTGCCGAACACCTCGACCCGGGTACTGCTGGTGCCCGGTCCTGTAGAAGTGCGGCGGTAAGTCGCGCGTCCGATTTCCGCAAGGGTCTGCGCACGGCTGTCGAGGACTTTGCCGGACACGGTAAAAAGCGTGGTCTGAATGGTCCCGGGCGGGCCCTGGACGCGCAGGAAGTTGGTGTTGTTGGGGCTGCCGGTGACCGCTTCGGTAAGGTTCGGGTCACCGACGAACGTCTCGATGGCGCCCGTGTCCGGGTTCACTTCGGTATAGGGACCGTTGACGCTGCGCAGGAACGGGCCGACCTCACCGTTCAGAGCACCACTGAAATTGCCTGGTGCGCCGATGCCGATGTCGCGGGTGATGTTGATCGCACGACGGCCGGGCGTGGTGACGTTGACCGTTTCCACGCCGTACGGGTGGGTGATGGTGTAGGTGCCTGCCACCGGTACGTTTATCCGCAGGCGAATGCGGGCGAAGCTTGCCTGGTCACCGTCGACAGGGTTTTCCGCGGCGAATGCCGCTTCGATCCCGGCCACGTAGGCGTCGACGCCATAGCCGCCGACATCGGGGATGGTGGTTTCGGCGAGGAACCAGAAGGTTTCCGGTGGCCAGTTGTCGGGGAATACCATCGGCAAGGTATCGTCATAAACCCCGGGTTCCGGATTCAGGATGCACATGTAGGAAGGTGCGCCAGGAACGCCCGGCGAGCGCGAGCTGGTGGCCCGCGACTGGCACAGTTCCAGCGACAGTGAATTGTTGTCCTGATACCACATGGGGAATTTCCCCGTGGCAAAGGTGTAGGGACCGGGATCGACCGCAGCGAGTTGCGCGAACGCACTGCCGGTCAGCGAAAGAGTCAGCCCGAGCGCGTTGAGCGCAAAGCGTGGCCACTTGTTCATGATGCCTCCTGATGCGGGTCTGGGCATGAGAGCGTTCATTGCACGATGACCACTTCTTCGGTGTCGCTGCCGCCATTGGATGACGCCACGTGAACCTTGGCCGGTGGAATCGGCGAGATGCCGGTCGACAGGGATTTCTCTGCGCCATCGCCACTGAGGGCGCCGATGGCGACCCCGGTACCGGTAGTGACGGTGAGGACCGGAGGCGAGGTTTCATCGCTGGTCGAGGCCACGACAGTGATCTGTCCGCTGTTCAGGCTGTACTCGGCCCGTGAGATCACCACCAGGTCGGTCAGCGGCATGGAGATGGAGGTTGGGGTGCTGGTGGGAATGGCCAGATGGTTGTCAGCCGTCACCACCAGGTTGCTCGGCAACGTCGGGTTGGCGGCGGACTGGGCGTACCAGTGGCCGGTGGTGTCAGCCTCGGTGAGGTTCAGTACCGGGCTGTTGCTGTCCAGCTTCACGGTGGCCGGTGGCGGCGGTGCCAACACGAAAACGTCTTGTTGCGCCACGGGTGCGCTTTCACCTGCCTTGCGAGAGTAGGTACTGCGCTCGGCGATCAGCGGAGTGGGGCGGGTCACCGTCGACAGTTTGCCGGAAATGGCCATCACCGTTGTCCGCAAGTCCAGGCCGTTCGGGCCCTCGATGCGAATGTAGTTGGTGTTGAACGGACTGCCGGTAAAGGCTTCTGCGAGGTTTGGATCGCCAACGAACTGCTCGGCAGCACCGGTGACCGGGTTGGTCTCGGTGTAGGGGCCATTGACGCTGCGCAGGAACGGGCCAATGTCACTTTTGAGCGCGCCGTCATAGGTTTTCGGTGTACCGATACCGATGTCCCGGGTCATGTTGATGGCGCGGGTCCCGCCCGCGGGAACGTCGAAGATGTCGACGCCGTAGGGGTGGGTGATGGTGTAGACGCCCGCGGTGGGCACGTCGACCCGAATACGGATACGACCGAAACTGACCTGATCACCTTCCTTCGGTTCTTCGGCGGCGAAGGCTGCTTCGACGGCGCTGACGTAGGTCAGGTCGATGCCGCGGGCAGCATCGACGATGGCGCCGTCGCCGGTGAACCAGAACGTTTCATCGGGAAAGTTGCTCGGGAAAACGATGGGTTGGGTGTCGTCGAAAACCCCGGGAGTTGGATTCAAAACACACATGTAGGACGGCGCACCGGGTGCGCTGGGAACCCTGGAACTGACAGCCTTTGACAGGCAAAGGTCGAGGGTTCGACCGTGACTGTCTTGGTACCAGGAGGCGAAACCTCCAGTGGCAGATGCATAGGGGCCGGGGTCTACGGCAAACAGTGCAGCCTGGGCGACGCCTTGGGCCATAGCACTGACGATCAGAGCGATCGCGGTTTTGGACAGTAAAGGGTGCATGTGTAATCCCTCTATCAGAGTACCTGCCCCTTGGATATGGGTCAGTTGGGAGGGCTTCGGCAACTCCCATGCCAATCGCGAAAAACGGCTATGAGAGGCCCGGTGCACAGGCGTTCGCCTGGCGACAAGCTGCATTTGCCTGCGGAGGGGAACGGGCCTCTTTCCCCAGGATTGGGGGTAGATGGGGGCAACGGAGCAGGGGGAGAACAGGTTGCAGCCGGGCAATCTGCCAGCAGTGGGCTATAAACCTATAGGGGCTTTTGCGGGAACAATATTGATGACCACGCTTGCCAAGACACTGACCACCGACCAGGCCGACATGCGCTTGAGCTCGCGCAAACAGCCGTTCAACCTGCTGCGTTGGTTTTCGCTCATCAGCATGGCGGTGATCGGCACAGTGGCGGTGGCGTTGGGCTCGGTGTCCACCAAGTTCGTGATTACCGAAAGCGTGCAGCGCGATGCGTTGCTGACATCTCAGTTCATTCAGGCGATCGCCGCCGCCGAAGTCCGCCACGTTTCAATCCCCAACGTGCGGACCATGGGCGAGTTGCTCGACCCGCGCAAAGATCGGGATTTCCCTGACGTCGATCCGATGGCCCGTGCCAATGCCCGGGGCGAGTTCCTCGACCACATCGAGCATTTGCCGGACGTGATCCTGGCGAACATCTATGCGCCTGACCGGATGATTATCTGGTCGACCAACCCGGCGCTGATGGGCACCACGATTCATGTCGATGAGGATCTGGATCAGGCCTTCGCCTCGAAGACACCGGTATCGGCCAGTTACCATGATGTCGACCATGGCCGCATGGAACAGAAGTTCGTCACACCGCCGGAATACATCTTCATCGAAAACTACATTCCGCTGTTTGACGCCGAAGGCAAAAACGTCACTGCGATGGTCGAGATCTACAAGGAGCCCAAGGATCTGATCAGCCGCATGGAACGTGGCCTGGTCTTGATCTGGCTGGCGACGGCGTTGGGCGGTGGGTTGATCTACCTGGGTCTTTACTGGATCGTGCGGCGGGCGGCGATTTTGCTGGCGACGCAACAAAAGCAACTGATCACCAACGAAACCTACGTGGCGCTGGGCGAGATGTCCTCGGCAGTGGCCCACAGTCTGCGCAACCCATTGGCGACCATTCGTTCAAGCGCCGAGTTGGCGCTGGAGTTCGACAGCGGTCCGGCGCACAAGAACATCAACGACATCATCGGCCAGGTCGATCGCATGTCGAAGTGGGTCCGGGAGTTGCTGCAATCCTTGCGACCGCTCAACGACGAAGCCGAACCGGTCAACCTGGTCGCGGTGCTGCACGACAGCCTGAACGCGTTCGAGCAGCAGATCGCCAGGGGCCGGGTCACGGTGGTGTTTACCCCCAAAGAGACGCCGATGGTCTTGAGTCAACACGTGCAGCTGACCCAGATTCTCAACAGTTTGCTGGCCAATGCGCTGGAGGCCATGGACGAAGGCGGTACGCTGACGATCAGCCTGGAACCGAGTGCTTCCCAAGGTGTGTGCGTGACCATCGGCGACACCGGCAAAGGCATGAACGAAGAGCAACGGCGCTTGGCTTTCCGACCTTTTTTCACCACCAAGCAAGGTGGGCTGGGGGTCGGGCTGGTGCTGGTCAAGCGAATCATGGAGCGCTTTGGCGGTACGGTGGCGCTCGATAGCCGTGAAGGCGAAGGCACGCGCGTGCGTCTTTCGTTCAAGTTAATCCCCTGAAAACGGGGGGCAACTTTCCCCGTTAGCGGGTGCCATTCCCCAGTCGCATTCCCGGACGTGGCACATTGATGTTGATAAGCCATTGTTTTGTCGGTGTTAATACTTTTGTATAAATTGGTTACAAAAATGGCGAGCTCCTTGCAAAACGTCCATCACCCCCTTCCCATATTCGAGGCGGTTGGTGATGGACACAAAAGCGCGGTATCCCTTCAAGTGGTTTGGTTTGTTGACGCCGTTGAGCGTCGCACTGACGATGACGATAAGCACAGGGGTATTGCGCGCCAGCCCGATAGATGATGAGCGACAGCCCGAGCCGACGGATCCTTCGGCTTACTACGATGAACCAGAAGACAAGGTTGGGGCGTTGAATGCCATTTTGACCATGCCGCAGGCCAACGAAGACTCCTTCGATCTGCCGGACGGGACCAAAGGCACACGCAATACAACACGAATGGAAAACGTACTGCCGCCGAGCGTGCAGACCAGTTTCAATTACCCCACCAATGGCAAACCCAGTCCGTTGTTTGGCGCTCAGCCGTTCACCCAGCAACTTTTGCTGTTCGAAGAATTCGGCCCGGAAAAACTCGACGCCACCACACCGGCGGCACCGTTGCCGTTTCCGCCAGCAGCCATCGGCCCGTTGCCAGCCCAAGACCCCACCAGCGCAGCCCGCAGTGCGCCGCCCGGCCCGGCGCTCGATGCGTTTCTACGCCAACCGGGCCTGACCCCATTTCCCAGCCAATATTCCAACGTCGTTGACCGCAACCCGTGGCAGGCGCAGATCGAGTACTTTCTCAATCGTCATGTCGGTTCCTCCGCCGAAGGTCGTCCACCGGGAAAAGGCTGGTCACATCAGCGCTGGAACGAGTTCTATCCGCAAGCGGCCTATAAAACCGTGCAGACCGGCGCACGGCTCAACGGCGGCCTGCGTGATGGCCTGCAACGGCATGGCTATGCCTTGGGCGAATTCGGCCCCGGTGGCCTTTATCACAACGTTGCCGGTGTACCGGCAACGGACGGCACCGCCAAAGGCGTCGATCCGCGTTTTCACCCGAACATGCCGGTACAGAACCACAACTCGGTCTGGACCTTCGATGGCACCCTGCCGCCGAAATTGTTGATGGTGCGTTACGGCCAGCCGATGCTGATGCGTCACTACAACGGTTTGCCCATCGATCCGTCGGCCAACATGGGTTTTGGCCTGCACACAATCAGTACCCACGAACACAACGGTCATGCTCCGGCGGAAAGCGACGGCTATGCCAACGCGTTTTTCTTCCCCGGGCAGTACTACGACTATCGCTGGCCGATCCAGTTGGCCGGTTACGACACCATCAACACCGATGCCCATGACCCGCGTGCCGCGTTCCCTTGCGCGCCGGGTGAGACCCTGTGGACCAACGATATCAATCCAAGCAGGAAAACCTGCGAAAACGGCACGATCAAGATCCGTGGCGACTGGCGTGAAACCATGAGCACTCACTGGTTCCACGATCACATGCTCGATTTCACCGCGCAAAATGTCTACAAGGGCAATGCGGCGATGATGAACTATTACAGCGCCCTGGACCGAGGTAACGAATCGGTGAACGACGGGGTCAACCTGCGTTTTCCCAGCGGCAGTGCCTTGTCATGGGGCAACCGCGATTACGACGTCAACCTGGTGTTCGCCGACAAGGCTTGGGATCAGAACGGCCAACTGTGGTTCAACCCGTTCAACACTGACGGTTTCATCGGCGACCAGTTGCTGGTCAACTGGCAGTGGAAACCGACCCTGGACGTACGTGCTCGCAGCTACCGGTTCCGCATGCTCAACGGTTCGGTATCGCGTTACTTCAAACTGGCACTGGTGCGTGAAATCAAAGGTACCAGCGGCGAGTTCCAGGGACCTAAAGGCTCGGGCGTGTCTTATGCCCGGGTGCCATTTCACATGATCGCCAATGACGGCAACATCATGGAGCACAGCGTGCCATTCGACGGCACCATGGATCTCGACGCTGACGGCGATAAACAGAACCACAACGCCATCCTGCCGACCCAGGGCATTGCCGAGCGCTTCGACATCATCGTCAACTTTGCGAAAAACGGCATCAAGCCGGGGGACAAGATTTTCTTCGTCAACCTGCTGGTGCATGACGACGGCAAAGGCCCGAAAGAGCCGGTGTCACTTGCGGATGCACTGTCGGAAAATTACAAGGCGGTGATCAAGCAAACCAGTAAAGGCCCAATGTGGGACAAGGGCGACCCGGTGATAGGCAAAGTGCTGCAACTCAACGTCAAGGCGTACACCGGTCAGGACCTGGCCATGGACCCGGCGGCTTATGAACCAGCCAAGCCGGGCAAGGCTGAAGGTTTGGTGATGATCCCGCTGAAGATCCATCGCGACAACGCTACCGACAAGGCGCTGCTGGCCAAGGCTCGTCACCGCACGTTCATCTTCGGTCGTTCCGACGGCACCGATGAGGCACCGTGGACGGTCAAGACCGATGGTGGTTTCGGCTTCCACATGGACCCCCGCCGCCTGAACGCCTCCACCCAATTGGCCAGCGGTCCTACCGATGCCGGTGTTGCCGGATTCGGCACTCTGGAAGTGTGGAGCATCAAGGCAGGAGGTACTGGCTGGAGCCATCCGGTGCACGTGCACTTCGAAGAGGGGATCATCCTCAGCCGCGGTGGCAAGGCGCCGCCGGAGTGGGAGAAGTGGGCACGCAAGGACGTGTATCGCATCGGTTCGGAAAAGGATGGCCTGGACAATGTCGAGGTGGCGATCAACTTCCGTGAGTTCGCCGGGACGTACATGGAGCACTGCCACAACACTCAGCACGAAGACAACTCGATGCTGCTGCGTTGGGACATTGAAAAGCCCGGGCAATTCCAGTTGATGCCGACCCCGTTGCCCAGCTGGGATGGCGTGCACTACGTGAATTCAGCGGCATTGCCGACCTTCCGCTCCGGCGACGGCTTCGGTCCGAAAGTGACGGTCCAGCCATGAACCGGGAGGGTGTCGACATGAGACGCCATACACCACGCTCGCGCGCCTTGGGCATGCACCTTGTGCTGCTGTTGTCGGCCTGTTTGCTGGCCAGCCAGTTGCTGGTCGCCAAACCGGTGCCACCGACACCCGCACCGGCAACAGAAACCGCAGTCGCCGATAGCGCCACTCCGTGGGGTGGCGACTATTTCCCCAACATACTGCTGACCAATCAGGACGGTCGGCAGGTGCGGTTTTTCGATGACCTGATCAAGGGCAAAGTGGTGGTGATCAATTTCATCTTCACTTCGTGCAGCGACTCCTGCCCACTGGAAACCGCCAGGCTGCGTCAGGTGCAGAAGTTGCTCGGCGACCGGGTCGGCAAAGACGTTTTTTTCTACTCCATCAGCATTGATCCCTTGAGCGATACGCCCGCAGTGCTCAAGGCCTATGCGCAACGCTTCCAGGTCGGTCCGGGCTGGCAGTTTCTCACCGGTGAGTTCGCCGACGTCACCGAGCTGCGGCAGAAACTCGGGTTGTTCATCGAAGGCGTCGACAACGGGCGCAGCAAGGACCACAACCTGAGCCTGATTGTCGGCAACCAGTCCACGGGGCGCTGGATGAAGGCGTCGCCATTCGAAAACCCGTGGATTCTGGCCGATCAGTTGGCCAATACCCTGCAGAACTGGAAGCAACCGAGCGTTGAGCAAAATTACGCCAACGCTCCCGAGATCCGCCCACCGAGCAGCGGCGAGGAATTGTTCCGCACCCGTTGCGCGTCTTGCCACAGCCTGGGGCCAATGGACGGTCAGGGCATCGGCTTGCGCAGCATCGGCCCGGACCTGATCGGCGTGACCCGTCAGCGTGATCCTGCCTGGCTCAGTCGCTGGATCCGCGAACCGGACCGCATGCTGGCGGAAAAGGACCCGATTGCCATGGAGCTGTTCGAGCGCTTCGACCAAATCCCGATGCCCAACCTGCGCATGGACGAACGTGCCGCGCAGTCGATCATCACGTTTTTGCAGGAAGAAACCGATCGCCAGCATCCGCCGTCCAGCGCGTTGGCTGCTGGTAACGAAGCACCCGAACATCAACATTCCATCGCGGTTCCAGACAAAGCGCAGGTGCAATAGTGGCGAAATAGATTCATTGCCCGGGCATTGCGATCAATGCCACCTACACTGATTCGAAACACGGCTGAAAAGGCTTCTAACCCGCGACCAGGACAGTCCCATGCAGACACTGGAAGAACAAAATGCAGCTGTCCCGACAGTACCGGCAGCGGCAGAGGGTAAGGATTGGCGTCCGCCCTTCAATCTGGTGCGCTGGTTTTCCCTGGCGAGCTTTCTCATTATTGCCGCCGTGGCATTGGGGCTCGGTTACGTCTCTACGCGCTTCGTGGTTGAGGAGAGTATCGAGCGCGATTCGATGCTGACTGCGCAGTTCATTCAGGCGATTGGCGATGCGGAAATTCGCCATGCTTCAATTTCTCCCAACCGGACCATGGGCGAGATGCTCGACCCACGGCAAGAAAACGCCTACCCCGATGTCGATCCTGGAACCCGTGCCGCTGCGCGCATTGAGTTTCTCGATCATGTGGAACACCTGCCGGGCATACTGCTGGCGACGGTGTATGCGCTGGATCGCACCGTGGTCTGGTCAACCAACCCGGAGCTGATCGGTGTGCGCATCGAAGATGACGAGGAACTGGACGAGTCCTTCGAAATGAAAGAAGCAGTGTCCACCAGCTACCACGAAATCGATGAGGAACGTCCCGAACAGCGTCTGTTGCGTGAACCCCAATACCTGTTCATCGAAAATTACATTCCGATGTTCAATGCCGACAAAAGCAAAGTGATCGCCATGGTGGAGATCTACAAGGAACCGGTGGACCTGGTTGAACGCATCCAGCGCGGGTTCAAGGCGATCTGGCTGGCGACGTTACTCGGCGGGGCGGTCATCTACCTGGGTCTATTCTGGATCGTACGCCGTGCAGCGATGTTGTTGCAGAGTCAGCAAAAGCAATTGGTGGCCAATGAAACCTTTGTCGCCCTCGGCGAAATGTCTTCGGCAGTGGCGCACAGTCTGCGCAATCCGTTGGCGAATATTCGTTCCAGTGCCGAGCTGGCCCAGGAAATCGCCAGCCAGACTGCGCAGAAGAATATCGGCGACATCATCAACCAGGTCGACCGCATGTCGCGCTGGGTGCGCGAATTGCTGGTGTCGTTGCGACCGGTCAACGACGACTTTGAAAACGTGGACCTGGTGTTGGCCATCGATGACACCTTGAATGCGTTCGAACCGCAGATCAAACGCTCGAACGTCGAGGTGCGTTTCGTCCCGACGACAGTCCCTCCGGTCCTCAGCCAACAGGTGCTGCTTACACAGATTCTCAATAGCCTGTTCGCCAACGCCCTGGAAGCCATGCCCAAGGGCGGCGTGTTGAGCATTGAGATTGAGCAACCGTCGGCCGATCAGGTGAGCATGATCCTCAATGACACCGGCAAGGGCATGAGCAAACAACAGCAGCAAATGGTCTTCAAGCCATTCTTCACCACCAAACAAGGGGGGCTGGGCGTGGGCCTGGCCCTGGTCAAAAGAATAATGGAGCGTTTCCAAGGCTCGGTCGAACTGACCAGCCAGGAGCAGGAAGGAACCCGCGTTTGTCTCAATTTCAAAGTGGCAACGGGAGGGGAATATGGAACACAGCATACTGCTGGTCGAGGATGATGAGCTGCTTGCCGAGAATATTCAGACCTACCTGGAGCGCAAGGACTTCGAGGTAACGGTCTGCCACTCGGCCGAAGACGCACTTGAGCAATTGAAGACGTTCGCACCGGATGTGGTGCTCACCGACAATTCGTTGCCAGGCATGAGCGGTCACGGCTTGATCCAGAAGCTGCGCATCAGCGCGCCGGATATGAAAGTGATCATGATGACAGGCTACGGCAATGTCGAAGACGCCGTGGTGGCGATGAAAGAGGGGGCTTTCCACTACGTTACCAAACCGGTGGCTTTGCCCGAACTCAAGCTGTTGCTGGACAAGGCCCTGGCCACCGACCGGATGGAACGCACGCTGTCGTTCTATCAGGAGCGCGAGGCGCAGAAATCCGGGGTTCAGGCGCTGATCGGTGAGTCCGCGCCCATGGTCTACCTCAAGGGCACCATCGCCCAGTTGCTCGACGCCGAGCGACGCATGGCCAACAGCGACCTGCCGCCGGTCCTGGTGGAAGGCGAAACCGGTACCGGCAAAGAGTTGGTCGCCCGGGCACTGCATTTCGACGGCCCACGCAACAAAGGCCCGTTCATTGAATTCAACTGCGCGTCGATCCCCTCCAACCTGGTGGAGTCCGAGCTGTTCGGGCACGAGAAAGGCGCCTTTACCGATGCCAAGGATCGTCGGCTGGGGCTGGTGGAAGCGGCCGATGGCGGGACATTGTTTCTCGATGAAATCGGCGAGATGGACCTGATCCTGCAGGCCAAGCTGTTGAAGCTGCTCGAAGACCGGACCATCCGCCGGGTCGGTTCGGTGAAGGAACGCAAGGTCGATCTGCGGGTGATCAGCGCTACCAACTGCAACCTCGAACAAATGGTTCAACAGGGCAAATTCCGCCGCGACCTGTTTTTCCGCCTGCGCATCATTTCGATCAAGGTGCCGCGCCTGTACGCCCGTGGCGAAGATATCCTGTTGCTGGCCCGACACTTTCTGGCTGCCCATGGCAAGCGCTACGGCAAGCCGAACCTGCATTTCAGCGACCAGGCCGAAGAGCTGCTGCTCAATTACACCTGGCCGGGCAATGTGCGTGAGCTGCGCAACATGCTGGAACAAACCGTGTTGCTGGCGCAAAGCGACACCATCGCCGCGCATCAATTGAACGTCTGCATGAGCCTGGTGGACGAGCCGGCGATGTTTCAGCATGAACTGCCGCCCAGCGAACCACGCCCGACCTACAACGGCACCGAATCGATGAACCTGCCGGAGGTCGAGCGTGACATGGTGCGCAAGATGCTCGACAAGACCGACTGGAACGTCACCAAGTCCGCGCGCCTGCTGGGCCTGAGCCGCGACATGTTGCGCTACCGGATCGAAAAGCTCGGCCTCGCGCGTCCGGATAAACGGCAGTGGTAGGCAGAAGCCGCCGGGTTACAAGGACGGACCCGGAGCGCTCAGGCAAGCCAGCATGCAGGTCGGGTCGATCACTTCATGGTTGACGTAGACACCGCGAGCCGCATCGTAGGTGCGGATGAACACGCGCACGGTGGCGTCCGCTACCGTCGGCAACTGCGAGTCGGAAAACACGTGCTCGCTGGACACCGGAATGAAGGTCTGGGGTGAAGTCGGGATGTACGCGCCCGGCGGCACGGTGCTCAGAGAAGGTGGGGCGGGGTGGGCGAAAGGCTGGTCAGCCCCGTAATAGTGGAATTCAGTGTTCGATTGGTCAGTTTGCATCAGGCTGTCGTCCGCCAGCGCGACGCCGGTGGCAGTCAGGCAAAGGGCAAGCAACAGCGTGTGTCCGGTCTTGTTCATGGCAGCACCTGCGAAATCGGTTAATCCGCATTTCCCCCGAGGTCATTAACTATAGCGCTCCCGTGGGCGGGCGTCGGCGTTGCCTGTTTACAAGATCGCAACAAAGCCACGAAGAGGCTTTAAACCGAGATGATCTAGACTCGGGCCGTCAATCATTGACCCGATTCTGGAGTGTGCAATGGAAATGCCGACAAAAGAACAAGCCATCGCCAGCAACCGCGATGCCTGGAATGACTCCGCTCGCCATCACAAGGAATCTGCCGAATGGCAGCAACATTGGATCGCCGTGGCGCGCGCGGACTTTACCTGCCTTGATGAGACCCTGACCGGTGTGCTGACGGAAGTCGGTATTGATGGCAAGGAAGTGGTGCAACTGGGCTGCAACAACGGCCGCGAAAGCCTTTCCCTGTTCGCCTTGGGGGCGAGGCATGTGACAGGGGTCGATCAGTCCGCAGCGTTTCTCGGCCAGGCGCGAGAACTGGCATCACGCTCGCCCCACGAGCCTGAGTTCATCAAAGCCGACATTCATCATTTGCCGCTGCAACTGAAGGGGCGCTTCGACGTAGCCCTGATCACCATCGGCGTCTTGAACTGGATGCCGGACATAGCCGAATTCTTCCAACATGCGGCGCAAACCCTCAAGCCGGGCGGGGCCTTGATAATCTACGAAACCCATCCGTTTCTGGAAATGTTCGATCCCGACTCAGCCGATCCCTTTGCCTTGAGTTCCTCGTATTTTCGCCGGGAGCCTTTCGTGCAAAACGAGCCGATCGTCTATGAAGGCAAAGTCGAGCAACCGGCATCCCCGTCCTACTGGTTCGTTCACACCCTGGGCGACATCCTCAAGGGTGCCATTGCTGCCGGACTGCAGATCAACCACTTCAAGGAATACCCGCATTCCAACCGCGAAGAGCTCTATGACCTCTATCAGCAACAGGAAGCGCAGTTGCCGATGTGTTTTACGATGGTTGCGGTGAAACGCTGAAGGGCGGGGCACCTGGACTGACGCCATCGCCGGCAAGCCGCGCTCCTACGGATTTTGAGGTGGCCGCAGTTTTTGTGCTGGACGCAAAGCCCCTGTAGGAGCACAGCTTGCTGGCGATGGCGGAATGTCAGTCACCGATCATGTTGAAGGTGCCGCCGTCATCGCCGGCAAGCCGTGCTCCTACAGGTTTTGAGGTGGCCGCATGCTCGCGAATGAAGCGACGCCGTTGGCGCAAGGCTTCAGGTCAAGCCTGAGCCGCCGTGGTCACGGCGACATGCCCCGGTTGCGCGCAAAGCTCAATGCCCAGCGCATGAATGACTTTTAACACCGTATCGAAACGTGGTTTCGCCCCTGGCGCGAAAGCCTTGTACAGGCTTTCGCGCCCCATCCCGGCGTCTTTGGCTATTTGTGTCATGCCGCGGGCTTTTACCACGTAGCCAATTGCTCGAAGAAACTCCTCGTTGTCACCTTCAGCCAGCACTTGGGAGAGGTACTCACTGATGGCTTCATCGCTGTCGAGCAGTGTGGTCATATCGAAGTCAGTCAAAGTCTGGCTCATGGTTAAACCTCCTTTGCCAATTTTTTTGCGTGTCTTATATCAGCGGTTTAAGTTGATTTGTCACCCCCAGCCAACAGGATGATGACGACACCGTTTCTCATCGTGAAGTAAATGCGGCACCCGGCACCAACGTCCACGCGCATTTCGGAGATGCCATTACCCACTGCCTTGATATCGCCAAGGTTGCCCGCGGCGGCTCGATCAATGCGACGGGCTATTGCAACCTTTGCCCGCATATCGCGAACGGAGGTATGCCATGCGGCGAAAATGCCGGTTTGCTGGACAAGATAATTCATCGCTCGAATGTATCCAAATGGATACGGATGAGCAGTCAGACATTTCCGCGCTTGCCTGAGTTTTTTCGGTAATTCGTGTGGGCGGGCCTAACCGCCGATGGAGCCGTAGCGGCCCCATCGGGTCATTCGGTCAAGCCTGAGCCGCTGCCGTCACCACTGGCCGGCCCGGTTTGCGCAACGGGTCGAGGCGCGAGCCGCTGTAGCGGGTTTCGCGGAAGAAGCGCCAGCGACCAAAGAGGCCGTAGACGTGGGTGACTCGCCCCTGTTCCTGATAGCCCATGCGGATGTGCAGTTTCAGCGCGGGGATGTTGTGGGTTTCGCACACATCCACCACCTTGTTGCAGCCTTGCGCCGCCATCGCTTCCCACAACGCGACCTGGACGTCCACGGACAGGCTGCTGCCGAAATAGGCGCGGATCATTTCCCCGCCAAACTCGAAGAACTCACCGGGTTTGACCGGAAACCAGCAACCGTAATAGTGGCGGTCGTGGTAATCACGCGTGCTGCCCCAGATAAAGCCTATGGCATGACCGTCTTCGTCCACGTACATGTGCCCGGTGTGACCTTCGGCGGCGAGTTCGGCCATGGTTTGCACGCGGTCACCGAAATGCTTGGCAAACGCCGTGGCGTTTTCCGGGGTGATGATGACCTGGCGCACCCCGGAGTAAGGACGCAACTTGTGCGGCGGTACGGGGCTGACCAGGTCGCGCTCCATCCACAACAACTCCCAGTGGAAAAACACATAGCGTTTCCACAGAGTGCTGAACGTGCGGCTCAAGCCTTTTTGTTTGATTCGTTCGCGCAGTTGCTGGATCAGGCTCATGAAGCCCTCCTTGGCCAGGTTGGCCGTGTGTTGGATGAAGGTATTGACGGACAGTTGCAAGCTTCGCTGTAAGCCACCCTGGGTACCCCGGGCAGGCGTTGTTCGAGCAGGACGCTCAATGACTCCCCCTGATCCAGATAGGCATCGCCGAAATCGGCGCCGAGCTGATTGGGGTGGGCGACAATTTCCAGCAAGCCTTCGCTGGGTGGCGCAGCGTTGCGCAGATCCACCGGGGTGCAGACGTAGTCGGCGGTTGCACCGGCCAGGCTGTTCAAGCGGTGGTTGAGCAATTGTTTGAACAGGCGTTTGGGCAGGCTGAGGTTTTGCCCCAGGTTGCGCGCCAGCCGCACGGGCACGCCTTGCCGGGCCGCGAAACGCGCAACGATCTCGCCGATGGGCCAGATGTTGTGCACGTGTTGATGGGAGTCCAAGTGACTGGGGCGCACGTCGTTATCCAGGCAACGTTGCCATTGGGCCTCGAGCTCTTCCTCGACCGCCAGGCGATCCTGACGCCCTAGCCACAGGCGCGTGCGCGACAGGTTGAGGTCAAACACGCCGGCACTGTCACAGAAGGTCCTGCGCGAGAGAATGCGTCGGCTCAACGGGCGGCCGTAGGTCAGGTTGAAGTGCAGGCCGATGCGCCCTGCCAGCAACGGATGCTGGGCCAGGACACACGCCGCTTCGAAGGCCGGCATGTTGGCCATGGCGGTCGCGGAACTGATGACCCCGGCCTGGAATGCGCCCAGGATCACTGCGTTTTCGCAGGCGCTGAGGCCGAAGTCGTCAGCGTTGACTATGACTTGCTGTGGCATGTTCGCCCTCCATGAGTTTTTCGGTGCAAGCCGGCGCCTTGACCACCGGTGCGGTGACCGGGGCAGGGCTGCTGGCCGCGGTCCTTCGTTTCGCCCGCCACTGCTGCATCAGGGGTTTGACTTGCTGCCAGACACGCAACCCCAGGCCCAGCACCAACCCGCTCGGGCGCCAGGAGTAAAAGCTCCAGCGCCAGTGTTCCATGTGCCCGGTCATGCGTTCATGCAGTTGATGACTGGAATTTTCCAGGCTGACCCGCGACGCATCGATCCAGTACCAGTTATCGTCCAGGCCCCAGCGGATCCATTCTTCGAGCAGCACCCGACCGCTGCCCAGATCGGCATATTGCGGCAGGAACGCGAGGTTGTAGTCGTACAACCGACCCTGTTCCAGCAAACCGAGGCGATAGCTGATGCAACGCCCGTCCAGTTCCAGTGTCACCACGCGCACCAGACCTTGGGCGGCGAGGGCGGTGAAGGCTTTTTCCATCCATTGGCGGCGACGTTCATCGGCAAAAATGCCCACGCCTTCATCACCTTTCCAGCTCACCGCTTCCACTTCGGCGATGGCCTTGAGCAGCGGCCCCATGGTCGTTGCATCGGGGGTAATACGGCGGACCTGTGCGCCACAGGCGGCAATACGCTTGCGTGCCCGGCGCAGTTTGTAGCGCGGGTCGCCGGAAACTTCCTGGCGATCGGCATCGGTGATCAAATGCACTGGCACCCGACAACCGAGGCGGCGCTCGGCGGTCGAGCTGCGCGCGAACCATGACCTCAGTGCATGGTCTTCGCCGGCCAGTTCATTGAGTTGCAGCAGGGCATGGGGCAAGCACCGACGAATCTCGGTCAACGCCTTGCGCAGGCCTTCGGCATCCACGGTCGCCAACAGCGCAAGACGATCGGCCAAGGGAAAGCCCAAGTGATGCAATACCCGAAACGGCAAGCCGCCGAACCGTTCGACGGACGCGACCAAGGGCAGGCACAGCACCAGTTCACCGGCCTGCCAGCCAAGCAAAACGTGCAGCCGTTCGCCAGCCGTCAGTGCCTGTTGCGACGCAGCCATCCAGGCCAGTGCGTTGAACGGTGTGTGGTCCATCACTCGCAGGCGCAGCGCTTCATAGGCCGCAGCGGGAAAGTCTGCGGCGCACAGCGAAGTACGCCATTCAAATCGCACGGTCATAGGCTCAGGCCACCGAAGCAGGTGAAGGTGAACGTTCCGGTTTGCGCAAGGCATCCAGGCGCGAGCCGGTGTAGCGGGTTTCACGGTAAAAACGCCAGCGACCAAACAGTTTATAAATGTTCATGA
The DNA here is from genome assembly GCF_004307665.1 of Pseudomonas sp. Sample_16. NCBI lineage: Bacteria > Pseudomonadati > Pseudomonadota > Gammaproteobacteria > Pseudomonadales > Pseudomonadaceae > Pseudomonas > Pseudomonas sp. Sample_16. The sequence goes on along the minus strand of NZ_RCOB01000009.1, from coordinate 100,268 downwards.
TGCGCCCCTGTTCGTTGTAGCCGGTGCGAATGTGCAGCTTCAGGGCCGGGACGTTGCTCCACTCGCACACGTCCACCACCTTGTCGCAGCCTTGGGCATGCATGGCTTTCCACAGCTCGGTTTGCAGGTCCATCGACAGCGACGTACCCCAGTAGCCCCGGCTCAGTTCACCACCAAATTCGAAGAACTCGCCCTCTTTGACCGGAAACCAGCATCCGTAGTAGTGGCGGTCGTGGTAGTTGCGTACGGCACCCCAGATAAACGCCACGGCGTCACCCTTTTCATCCAGATGCATCTGCCCGGTGTGACCTTCGCGGGCCAGCTCGGCCATGGTTTCCACGCGGTCGCCGAAATAGCGGGTGAAGGCCACGGCGTTTTCCGGGGTAATGCTGACCACTTGCAGCGGCGGATAGGATTTGAGTTTGTAAGGTGGAATGGGGCTGACCAGGTCGCGTTCCATCCACAGCAGTTCCTGATGGGAAAACACAAACAGTCTCCACACTTTTTTAACAGTGGCACGCAGGCCTTTTTGTCTGATGTGTTGGCTGAGCTTCTGCAATGCACTCATGTTATTGGCTCCTGGCGGACAGTCCCGCAAGTGGAGTAAACCAGCGCACGGCAAAATGCCGGCGCGGCCAGGCAATCGAGCGACAGTCATGAAGCGTTCCAGCTCAAGGTGAAAAGGGTTTGCCCTGGCAGCTCGAAGCTCACGCGACCGTCGGTGCATTTGAACGGTGCGTCGCGGCTGCGGTTGTCCGCGCCGAAGTAGCGCAATGAGCCAGCGGCTAGTGGGCATGCCGCGCCATTGAGGCTGACATGCTGCAAGCGCGAGCCTTTGTTGACCCCCAGCAAGCTGCGTTTGAGGTCGTCGGCCATGGCCAGCACATCGACCTCGAACGCGTTGTTTTCCAGGCGCACCACACGCTGCAGCCAATGCTGGCCGATGAACTGCTGGGCGAGGGCGACCGGTTTGAGTTCGAAATGGTCGTCGCCCAGCATGCGCAACATGCCCTTGGGGTATTCAGGCTCGTCGGCGGCCTGGAACCAGTTGAGCATCTCCAGCAAACCGTCTTGGGACGCGTTGATCACCACTGAAGTCCACCACAACGAGGTGAAGTGGGTTTCCTGATCATAAGGGCTCAGGCTTGATCCGCTGGACAGGTTGGTCTGGTCCAGCAGCAAGGCCTTGCGGGGCCGGCCGTTGGCGTCGATCCCGACAAGGTCGGCGGCGCGCCGCACGCTGTCGCGATAAACCCGGGTGGCCAGCAGATCGCGAATCATCCACTCGTGCCAGGCCAGGGCATCGATCTGATCGCCGGACTCCTTCAGCAGGCGTCTGGCCCAGTCGATACCACGCTTGTCGGCGGCGTTGTCGGCGAACGGGCCGTTGACCAGCCGCGAACTGGCCGGCATGGCGATGCGCACGCCAGCCTTGGCGTTGTCCGGATTACTGCGCACCTGACGGGCCATGCTGGTGAAAATGCTTTGATAGCTGGCGTAGTCCGGGTAGTTGAGGTTCGGCTCATCGGCAAAACCGATGTAATGGGTGCCTTTGCCGCCGAGTGCGCGGGTCGCGGCGAGCCAGGCGTCGAGGCCGGCGTTGCTGGTGGTGTCGGCGCGCAGATCGGCCTGGCGCTGACTGCCGGCGAGCAGGGTGATGTCCTGGGTAATGCCGAAGCGATCCTGATACAGCCGGCGGAACGCGTCTTCGTAATGCGGCTGTTTGGCCGTGATGTCGACGAAACTGTAGTAAGCGCCGGCCTGGGGCTTGATGGCGTCGAGCACCGCATAACTGGATGGCGGCGGCATCACGTAGGGCAGGGCGATACCCAGGTTCGGTGTGTTGCCGAGCACGTCCTTGTGCACGGTCAGCCGGGTTTCACCGTCGTCCTCACGCACCGGTTTGAGCTGCTGCGGATTCTGCGCGAACAGGTTGGCCGTACCATCGAGCCAGAACGCTGCCTTACCGCTGCCTTGCAGGCGCAGTCGCCAGACCTGTTCGGTGTCGGCCACGGGCAAGGCGACCTGATCGAATTGCCAGTAGGCACGGTAGGGTTTGAGTGCCAGCGACAATTGTTTGCCGTCGCCGACACGTTGCGCTTGCAGAGCGCCGACGCCGCCGTGGAACTTGCCTGCCAGCACGGCTTGCTCGCCAGCCGCCACCTTGAAAAACAGCTCGTCGCCATCGCGGGTTTCGGCGCTGAAATGCACTTTGGCCGGGGCGAACAATGCCACCGTGCGCTCGTCATGTTCGACTTTGTAGCGGCGGAAGCTGTAGCCGGGGATCTCCAGTCGATAACTGCTGGCGCCGGGCAACAGCGGCCAGCTCTGGGTGCCGCGGGTTTCAGAGGCGGCGATCAGTCGCTCGCCCGCCAGACGACCTTTGCCATCGAGCAGGTAAAGGCGTTCTTCGTTGGCATCCGCCTGCCACGCCGGGACCCAGCGCACGGTCACGTTATCGGGACGATCTGCTTGCAGGTACAGGCTGCCGTCACGAATGTCGGCCCAGCGCATCGGCCCGGCATAAGCGTCGAGCGACAGACCCAGACTCACCGCCAGGGCAAAATATCTCATGCCGACTTCCGTTGCAGAATTTGCAGCATCGGGGCGACGTCGCTGGGCAGGATGATCAGAACTTGCCACAACGGCACATGGCTCAGGCGGCAATACATCACCAGCAAGGCGATGGTCACCGCCAGGTAGGCGATGGACGACGCCGCGGCCGCGCCAACGATGCCGTAAGCGGGGATCAGCACCAGGTTCAACGCCAGGTTGAGCAATGCCCCGAGGCCCATCAGCAGTGAAATCGAACCGGGACGATCCTTGCCCAGCAAATCCAGGCGCAGGATGCTCGCGTAGCACAAGCCCAGCAGCCCCGGCAGCAGCGCGAGCAAGGCGGGATAAGCCGGCTGATAGGCAACGCCGAACAGGGTGACGATCAGCCATTCGCCGATCACCGCCATGGTCAGGCATGCGCCGAGCATCACCGTGGCCGTCAGGCGCAGGGCCAAGGGCGTGACTTTCTCAATGCCTTCTTCCTGTTGCAGCAGGCGTTTCATCAACGGCGTGGTCACCGCTTCCGGGACGATCAGCAGCAACTCGGCGGCGGCGCTGGCCATGGCGTAATGACCGAGCGCGGTGCTGCCGAGCAAGGCGCCGATGAACAAATAGTCAGAGCGCAAAATCACTTGCTGGAACAGCAGGTCCGGATGGCTGCGGGCGCTGAAGCGCAGCAGTTCGTTCTGGCTGGCGCGGTCCCATTGCAGGGTCAGCGGTTGATTGCGCTTGAGCCACAGCCAGCCCACCAGCACCACCAGGCTGATGCCCGCCAGCCAACTGATCAGTGCCGCTTCCAGCGCGGCGCTTTTCCACATCCAGAACAACGCCAGAAACAGCAGCAGCGGTGCCAGCGACTCGATCAGGCGCAGGACGTTGAACGCCACCACGCCGCCCGAGGCGTTGTGCAACGTCAGCAGCCCGCTCTTGAGCACGGTCAGCGGCACCGCGAGCAGCAACAGCCAGGCCAGCAGGCCGAGTTGCGTGGTGATGTCCAGTTCGCTGCCGAACTCACGGGTCAGCGCCACCACCAGCAAGGTCAACAAACCGGCGAGCAGACAACCGAACACCAATACCTGGCTGAGCAACAAGCCCATCGGCCGTTGCTTGGCCGCCTGGTAACCCACCGCCGAATTCAGCCCACCACTGGTGGCGGCGCTGATCAGGTCCGGCAGGGTGCTGAGCAAGGCGAACAGGCCGCGTTCGCTCGGCCCGAGAATCCGCGCCAGCAACACATTGCGCAGCAGGCGCAAACCGATCATCGCCAGTTTGGTGCCCATGCTCAGCGCCAAGTGCTTGAGATAATGGCTGCGACTCATGGGCGAGCCCCACGGTAAATGCGCCAGGACAACAAATCCGGGTTGCGCGCGGTGCGCTGACTGACGCCGAAACGCGGCAGGGCCAGCGGATCGCTGACGCCTCGGTAGATTCCGGTGCCGGTGCCCAGGGCAAACGGGAAGTCATGGTCGGCCACGTGTTGCCTCACCCGTTCGTCGTTGTCGCCGTTGGGATAGCAGTAGACCGGCAACGGCCGGTTGCAGCCGTTGAGCAGTGCCTGGCGACTGCGGGTCAGTTCTTCGTCCAGGGTTTGGTCGTCGAGGCCGGTGAGGATCGCGTGACTGGCGCCATGGGGACCGAAACGGATCAGGCCGCTGGCCTCCAGCGAACGCACCTGTTGCCAGTCGAGCGCTTGCGGCAACGACTCTTGCGGACACTCGTCGGTCAGGCGATTGAGGTCGCGAGGAGACAGGGTTTTCAGGTTCTGCAGAAAGTGCAGCAATGCCAGGCTGCGCCGTTGCACGTCCGGGTCATCACACAGCACCGGCAGTGGCCGACCCAGTTGCTGCAAACATTCGATCAGGTGCATGCGGGCTTTTTCACCGTGGCTGTTCCACAGGGTTTCGCCGATGCTTTCCCACCAGAAACGCTGGCGGCTGCCGATGAAGTCCGTGGACAGGAAGATACTCGCTGGCACTTGGTATTTGTGCAGCAGCGGGAACGCGTTCACCGCGTTGTCGCGCCAGCCGTCATCGAAGGTCAGCGCCACTCTCGGCCGCTCGGACCGCAGGCTGCCCGGTTGCAGGATTTCCATCAACGGCACGCAATCGAAGTGTTTTTTCAGCCAGGCCAGCAGGTGCTCGAAAGCCTGCGGCCCGACGCACAGTTCATTGCGGTGGGGCAGGTTGGCGGCGCTGTCGTTGGCCAGCACCCGATGCAGCATCAGGATCACGCCGGCACCCTGCAATTGCTGGCGCCCCACCGAGGAGTTGAGGTAGAGCCAGCCGCTGGTGCGTTTTAGTAATTGTTTGATCGCCATGGCACGTGCCTCTCATCGATTTTGCTCGGGGTTCCATTGCGCATAACGCTGACCGCGCAGGAACTGCCACAGACCGATGCTCATCCCGGCAAGGGTCACCAGGAGGAATGCGGCGAGGCGAAAGGGTTTGGGCAAGCGATGCTGCGAGTCGAGCAAGCCGATGATGGCCGCGGTGTATCCGAGCAATTGCGCAACCAGGGTCCAACGATAGAAAACGTGGTCGTCCCACAGCCAGAAATTGCTCAACAGCAGTGGCAACAACAGGATCGGCGCCAGGCGGCGGATCAATTTGTGGCTGATCAGGGCAATCGCATACAAGCCATGCTTCAGCGGGTTGAGCAGTTCGCGACGCTGGGCCAGGCTCTGCAATCCTCCCACGGTGACCCGCTGGCGACGGCGGAATTGCTTGTCCGCCTCATCGACGCCGGTGTCGATCACCCGGGCTTCGGGCACGTAGATGATCCGCTTGAACGCCACCGGCGCGCAGGTGCTGATAAAGAAGTCGTCATTGACCTCCGCCGGCACGTTCTGGAACAACTCACGACGCAGCGCGAGCAGGGCGCCGTCAGCGGAGACCATGCAACCGGTACGGTTTTCCACGTAGCGCAGCCAGCCTTCGTAATGACGATACAGACTGTCGCCGATGCTCAGGCCTTTGCCGGTCACGGGGATCAGCATGTGCCCGGCACACGCGCCTACCTGAGGGTCGGCCAGTGGTGCGAGCAAGTGGCCCAGCGTGTCGTGGGACCATTGATTGTCGGCATCGGTGAACACCAGAATCTCGCCACGGCTCAGCGCTGCGCCGGCATTGAGCGTCGCGGCCTTGCCCTGGCGGGGCAGGTCGAGCACGGTAATACGCGGATCGGCGACCTTGCGCGCGCAGGCCACGGTGTCGTCGGTGGAACCATCGCTGGCCAGAATGATTTGCAGCGAACGCGCCTGATAATCCTGGGCCAGCACGGTGCGCAGTTTTTCTTCGATGTGCCGCGCCTCGTTGTGCGCGGCAATCACGATGCTCACGTCCATTGGCGCCGCCGGACCATGCCGGCGTGCGGCGAAGAGCGGCGCGAGCAGGGTCAGCAGCAATGGGTAACCGAGGTAGGCGTAGACCGGCAACAACAGGCACAACCAGAAAATGAATTCAGCCACGGGCGGGCCTCCTGGCATTCCAATGACAAAGACTGAGAATGAACGCGGCGCCGGCCAGGTGCAGGCGCACCCAGTGCAGGCCCCACAGTTGCACCGTCAGGCACGGATTACGGTGTTTCACGGTCTGACGCACACTCAGTACCAGCGCGGGTACTGTGGTCAGCAGCACCATGATCAATGCATGGTGAGGAAAGCCGTCGAGCAAGGCGGATATCGCCAAAAAGTCCAGTAGCCAGGCACCCAGCGACAGCAGTGGGAAGCGCAGCAGTCGCAGGCTCAGGCCATGGGTGCGCAGCAGTTGCAGATGGCTGCCCTGGCGCCACATTTCCTTGCCCATCCATTCGCGCCAGTTCATTTCGTAACCCCAGTGCAGCGCGACGTTTTCGTTGATCGATATCAGCCGCGCGCCCTGGGCGGCCTGACGCAAGGTGAAGTCCTTGTCCTCGCCCGTGCGCAGGGTCTCGTTGAAGCCGCCGACCTTGTCGAACCACTCGCGGCGCATCAGCAGGTTGGCGCTGGTCAGCCAGTCCACCGATTGCACGGTATGGCGCGAAGGACGCAGGGTGCGCCGTTGCCAGGCGGTGGCGTACCAGGGCGCCTGCGCCGGGGTGTGCAAGTCCAGGCTAAACACATCGGCGACACCGGCGTCCTCGAGTTTCAGCAGATGGGTGAGCCAGTCTTCAGGCATTTCGATATCGGCATCGAGGAAGGCCAGCCATTCCCCCGTGGCAACCTCTGTGCCGCGGTTGCGCAGGGCACCGATCAGCACACCCGGAACGACCAGCACGTGTGCGCCGAACTGCCGGGCGATCTCCGGACCCTGATCCTGTGAGCCGTTGTCGACCACGATCAACTCGCATTCCAGGTCTGCAACGTTGGCGGCACGTTGCGCTGCCAGCAGGGTCCGGGCGATGTGCCGTGCTTCGTTGTACATCGGGATGACGATACTGATGCGGCTCATGCCTTGGCCTCCAGGATTGGACTTTCTTCGGCTTTCAGACGCAGGACGCTGGTCAGGGCAAGCATGATCCAGACGTACTTTTGATTCGGGGCACTGAGGAACATCAAGAACAGCGTCAATGACAGGAAACTCATGCCCAGGTGGGTCATCAGGTCGGCCTGCTGCCAGTTGCGCCGCTGCATCCAGGCGCGACGGGCGCGCATCAAGTTGTAGAACCCGAGGGCGAGCATGCCGACGAACAACAGGCCGGCGGGAATCCCCAATTCACTGAAGATCTCCAGATAGGTGTTGTGGGCACGGCGGTACAGATCACCGACTTTGCGGTTGGCGGAGAACGCCTTGGCGTAACCGGTGGTGGCGTAGTGCAGCGGGAAGGTTCCGGGGCCGGTACCCAGCAACGGATTTTCGCGGATCATCTGGCTGCCGACGACGATGTACGAGGCGCGGCGCCCGAGAGATTCGTCCTGCGCCTTGGCCCCGGAACTGAGGATGCTCAGAGACTGGATGCGCGCGACATAACCGGCGGGCATCGCGTAGATGGCCAACGGAATCACGATGGCCAGCCCCAGCATGGCAAAACCCAGGTGACGCGGGCGAATGCGTGGCAGCTGCGCACGATAGTGCCACGCACCGATCATCAGGCTGAGAAACAACACCACCAGGCCTGAACGGGACTCGGTCTTGGTCATGCCGCCCAGCAGCAAGATAAAGCAGCCCAGCCAGAACAGGCGTTGCAACATTTGCGGGCTGCGGATCATCAGCAACAAGGCCAGCGGCACGGCAAACGCGATCAACATCGCAAAGGCGTTCGGGTCTTCCAGCAGACCGGCGGCGCGGCCCTGATCCTGGTACTTGCTGGAAAACATCGCCAGCGCGCAGGTGAGGGTGACACTGAGGGTCACCAGCCTGGCGAACAGATCCAGATTCAATTCACGGCCGATCAACAGCGTGATCACGAACAGAATGAGCCCGACGCTGATTTCCCGCAGGTGCCCCAGCGACATGCCCAGGTCATCGGTGGTCAGCATACTCAGCAGATACAGCGCCATGAAGCCGATCAGCAAGCGCCAGATGTTGCTGCGCAAGCGCTCGGATGGAATGTGGTGCAAGGCCAGTTGCAACATCAGGATCAGCGCCAGCGACGCGCCGATCAGCTTGGTGCCGGACAGCGCGCTGTCCTTGAAGAACCCTTCGAGCGGCACCAGCGCCGCAATGCCCAACAGGCCCCAGGCGGGCTTGCGGAACAGCACGGCAACGCCCACCAGGCCCAACACCGCTCCCGGCGCCAGAAATGGATAAGGGCTGGCCAGCAAAGCGAGGCAGACCAGACCGAAAAAACTGACGATCGAGAGTGGAAAAATCACGCGCGTGCCTCCCGTGCAGTACGGATATAAAGCTGCGACCAGCGTTCGGCCAAGGCCTTGAGGTCGTAGCGATCCAATTGTGTGCGTCGTGCGTTGTCGAGCAGCTTGCGGGCCAGTGCCGGGTCACGCAGCAGGGTACCGATCTGCCGGGCGAGGGCGGCACTGTCGGCGGGTGTTGCCAGCAGGCCGTTGTGCCGGTCTTCCAGCACATCGGGAATCCCGCCGACACCAAACGCAACCACCGGCACCCCGGCTTGCATGGCTTCGAGCAGAATCATTGGCGTGCCCTCGGTGCGCGAGCTGATGACCAGCGCATCGAGTTGTCGCCACCACGCACGCATGTCGTTCTGGTACCCCGGCAGCGTGATGCGCTCCTGCAAACCCGCCTCGTTGATGCGCGCCAACAGGCTGTCCCGTTCCGGGCCGTCGCCGAGCATCACGGCGTCCAGTTGCGGGTACTGCTGGCACAGCGGAATCAGCGCATCGAGGAACAGGTCCGGGCCTTTTTCACTGCTCAGCCGGCCGACGTAACCGGCCAGCCAGCGTGGCCGTTGGGCGTTGTGCGGTTGCAGATCCTTGGCGGCGGGCAAGCCGTTGGGGATCACTTGCAGCTTCTCGGCACAGACACTGGCCTGACGGTGCAGTGCGGCAATGCTTTCGGCGACACAGACCACGCGATTGACCGATGCGGTCCGGCACAGTTGCAGGCTCAGCCAGGTGTAGAACTTCTGCTTGCGACTGCGCGGGGTGAAGCCGTGCTGAGTGATCACCAGCGGCAGGCGCAACAAGGTTGCGCCCACCCAACCGTACAACAGACCCTTGAAATTGTGCGTGTTGATCAGCGGCCGCTCGGTCCGTCGCTCACGCAAATGCGCAAGCAACGCCCCAAGACCGGTGCAACCGCGGCAGTCGACCCCCGCCTCGCGAAACCGGGCAAGCAACTCGTACGGTGCATCGAGAAACAGCACCTGGTGTTGCCCCGGCGTCGCCAGGCAATGATCGAGCAGCATGCGCTCGGCCCCATAGAAGCCGCCACTGCTGAGCAAATGAATGATCGGCAATGATGGCTTGCTGTGGTCAGAGGGCAGGGACATGTTCAATTGCGCACCCAATGGACGAAGCTCGGTACGCTCCAGTTTCTGTGCGGATTGCCTGGCTCCACGTTCTGATCGTTGATCACCAGCAGTACCGGCAGGCCCAGTTCGTGGGTGATCTGCGCTGGATGCTTGAAGCGATGATCGAAGAACTCACGTACGTAGACGAAGGCAATCGCCAGCAACAGCCCGGTGAACAAGCCGAACGGAATGATCAGCAGCGGCTTGGGGAACGCCGCCTCGGTCGGTTCGAACGGTGGGCTGAGCACTCGGGCGTTGGACAGGTCGTTGTCCAGCGAACGAGCAGTGCTGCTCTCGGCAAAGCGCTGGGCGTAGGTGGAGAAGGCCGCGTGCAGAGCGTCGATCTCGGTGTCCTTCTGCCGCAACTTGCTCTGGGTTTCCTGCAACTGGCGGATGCGGTTCTTGAACTCGGCAATGCGTGCGGTTTTCTGGTCGATCACCGAGCTGACAATTGCCAGGTCGTTGGTACGTTCCTGAATCCGGTTGCTCACCACCTTGAGGAACTGCTGGCGGGTGCGGGCGATTTGCTCGCGGGTCAGCAGCATCGGTTCACTGCCGGGCTGGAAGATCGCCAGGTCGTTCATGTAGCGGCTGACCTGGCTGGTCAGCGCCTCACCCATCTGCTTGATCTCGCGATCCTCGAACGCCACGTTGTCCACGGTGGTGGTGAAGGTGTAGGGGAAGGTGTAGTCGTTGAGCTTGGAGTCCTTGGCGGCGGCCAGGCTGGTTTTCAGGTAGTCGAGCCAGCGTTGGCTTTGCAGCAGGCGATCGCGGTACAGGTTGAGCGCTTGCTCTTCGGTGTTGATGGCGTTGAGGCGGAAGGTGATCTCTTCCTTGGGATCGGACGAGCCGACCGCACCGAGCAAGGTCTGCCGCTCGTCTTCCAAACCGTTGAGGCGCACCTGGTATTGGGTCTTCTTGGTTTCGTAGAAGCTCTGTGGCAGGTCGATCGATTGCAAGGCCTGACGGCTCACCAGGTAGTTTTGCAGCAGCGTCGCGACAAACTTGGTGCCCTGGGTCGGGTCAGGAAAGCTGTAGATGATCGAGATCACGTTGGAGCCCGGCAGGGTTTCGATCTTCAGACTATCGATAGCCTCTTGGGTCAGGGAATCGAGCGCGGTGTCGCGCACCGGATCGGTTTCCATGCCCAGCGCCGACTTCAGCGGGTTGACCACGTTTTCACGCAGCGGCGTGCTGACATATTTCTTGAACGGTTGCGCCAACAGTTTATTGAGCATGCCCGGAGGCGGGGTGTATTCACCCTTGTCGCGCAACTCGCTGATGGTCTGACGGATCAGGGCCGGCGAGCGCAGGATATTGCTCTCGGTTTCCATGTCGGCCAGTGACGGTGGGATGAATTGCGCGTTTTCCTGGGTCAGCGACGTAGTGGCGTCACCCTGGGAAAGTTTTTTCGACTGCACGATCACCTGGGCGGTGATATCGAAGCTCTGTTTGAGCAACAGCGGCAGTACCAGTGCGATCACTGCAAAGACCAGGAATACGCGCTTCACCAGTTGTTTGTTGGCGAAGAAGATCCTGAAGAACTCGTGCAGGTAGTTTTCCTTTGGATTCATGTCGATTCACCTGAGAGTTAGTTGCTGTCACTGTCTTTGTTGTCGACGCGGTAGCCGAAGCTGAAGCCCACACCCTGGAACAGCACCACGTCCGCCAGTTGCCGTGCGAGCTCACCGGCGCTCGCCAGTTTGGTCTTGGGCACATAGAGCATGTCGTCCGGTTGCAGGTAGGCGATCTGTGAGGCATCGCCGGACAGGGCTTTTTCCACGTCGTAACGGCGGGCCTGGACCTGATTGCCGTTGCGACGCATGATCACCACCGAATCGAGGCGCGCCTTGACGTTCGAACCACGGGCCAGGGTCAGGGCTTCAAGCACCGAGACCGGACGGCGGATCGGGTAGGAACCTGGCTGGCCGACTTCACCGAGCACATAGATTTCGTTACCTGCGGTGGACTTGAGCAGCACGTCGACCGTCATCCGGCCCGGCAGTTGTGCGTACCTCTTATTGAGGAAGTCTTCCAGTTGGTTGACGGTCATGCCTTGCAGTGGCACCGCGCCAATTTCCGGGAAACTCGCATAACCGTCGGTACCCACGGTGATCTCGCGGCTCATGCCGGTGGCCGGGTGGTTCAGCGCGCTCTTGAGGTTCGACTCGTTGCTCAGCGGGCTGATGACCTGCACGGTCAGTTGGTTGCGGTTGGGCTGGAACAGTTGTTTACGCTGATAGGCACGCTGGATTTCCTGGCGTGCTTCTTCGGACGAAAGCCCGGCGATTTTCACCGAGGTGTTGGCGCCCGGCAGTTCGATGGTGCCATCGGGCAGCACCAGTTGATTGCCGTTGAGCTGACTGGCAGCGGTGAAGTTAAGACCGATCTGGTCACCGGACTGAATGCGGTAGGCATCCGAGCCGCTGGTGCTGATGTGGAAGATCACGTCCAGCACGTCCTGTGGGCGCAAGGTCTGTTCGATCTTGGGCATGTCGGTGGCCTGGGCGTTGGCCGGTGAGGCGGTAAGAATATTGACCGGCATGTTCTGGGTTTCGGAAGTGCTGGTGCAACCTGCAAGCGGCAGCAACAGCAGGACAAGCATCTTGGCGTTCATGGCGTCATCCTTTTTGCGAGGGCTTACAGGTTTTTGTACAGCCACTTGGGCATGTAGTACTTGCGTCGGTTGAACACACTGCCGACCAGTTTCGCCCCGGCCTGGGTCAGGCGTTGAACCGCCGCCTGCGCCACTTCCCAGCGTGTATCTTCCGAGCGCACGACCATGATCACGCCGTCCACCTGGGTACTGATGACCAGCGTGTCGGCGGCCGAATACACCGCGTCACCGTCGATCACCACGAAGCGGTACTGACTGCCGAGCTGATCGAGCAACGGGCTCAGGCGCTCCGGTGTCAGGTGTTCACTGCCCCGGGCGAAGCGCCCGAACGGCAGCACGTGGAAGGGCAGGCTCGACACGTTGACCACACAGTCCTGCAACAGCGGCGGACTTTGCTCGTTGAAGAGCAGGTCGCGAAAGCCGCGCTCCTTGCTCAGCCCCAGTTGTTGGGTAAGGTTGGTCGCGGACTGGCTGGCGTCGACCAGCAGCACTTGGCCGCTGCTCATTTGCGCCAGTTGGCTGGCCAGCGCCAGGGCACTGGTGGTGGTGCCCGCACCGGGGTTGGCCGCGGTCAGGAGCAGGATGCGCAGATCCTGATCCAACACGGCCGACGTCAGGTTGGACTCGCTGGGGTTGGCGATGCTGAGGCTTTTAGCAGTTGAACCGTCCATTAGCTTGCTCCGTGGCCGCTGAATACTTTGAAGGGGGTTTTCAACAGAATCTTCAGATCAAGCAGCAGGCTCTGCTCGGCGATATAGCTGAGGTCCAACTCAACGCGCTGGTCGAAGTCGATATTGCTGCGCCCGGAGATCTGCCACAGACCGGTCATGCCGGGGTAGATGCTCAGGCGCGCGAGATGATTGTCCTTGTAGCGATAGGCGTTGAACGAGGTTGGCCGTGGGCCTACCAGGCGCATGTCGCCGGTCACCACATTGATCAGGTTTGGCAGTTCGTCGAGGCTGGTACGGCGCAGGAAACCACCGATGCCGGTGATCCGCGGGTCCTTGTCGATCTTGAAGTCGATGGCGTCGGCACCGTGTTTGTTCAGGTGGCGCAGCGACTCTTTGAGCTCCTCGGCATTGGCGACCATGGTGCGAAATTTGTACATGCCAAACAGACGGCCGCGGTAACCGGTGCGTTTTTGCACGAACATCACCGGCCCGGGGCTGGTGAGCTTGATGGCGAGCGCCAACACCAACAGCATTGGCGAGATCAGCACCAGGATCACCAACGCGCCGAAACAGGCGAACACCCGGTTGGTACGCGACAACGTCCATGGCCGACCACCGTCACGCCCCGTCACCCAACCTCGACCCTGCATGTGAATAGCCGCGTCGAGGCGCATCCGGTGTTCGGGGTCAAGGCGCTTGTCACGGCGCATCTGTTGGAGCGGTACTCCTTGTTCATGTCCAGTCATTGAGCATTCCTCCGCTGGAATTCAGCCGCGAGCGGCGCAGGGGCAACAGGCAGTGGGTAGTAGTCGCGAAACCAGGCGATGAAACGCCCGAGTCCCTCATCCAGCTCGATACGGGGCTGGAAACCGGTGGCGCGGGCCAGGTCGCTGGCGTCGGCGCAGGTGTTGAGAACATCGCCGGGCTGCAGTGGCAGCAACTCGACCAGGGCTTTTTGCCCCAGGTGTTTTTCCAGCAATGCCAGGTAGTCCTTGAGCTCCACCGGGTGCTGGCCGCCGATGTTGTAGATCCGCCATGGCGCCATGCTGCTGGCCGGGTCCGGTTGTTCGCGGTCCCAGGCGGCGTTGGCTTGCGGTGCGCGGTCGATCAGCCGGGCGATGCTTTCGATGATGTCGTCGATGTAGGTGAAATCGCGCTGATGCTCGCCGTAGTTGAACAGCTTCAGAGGTTGCCCTTGGGCAATCGCCTGGGCGAACTGAATCGGCGACATGTCCGGCCGACCCCAGGGACCGTACACGGTGAAGAAGCGCAGGCCGGTGCAGGGAATGCCGAACAGATGGCTGTAACTGTGGGCCATCAGTTCGTTGGCTTTCTTGGTCGCGGCGTACAGCGACAGTGGGTGATTGACGCCGTCCTGCACCGAATACGGCGTGTGCTGGTTGGCGCCGTACACCGAGCTGGATGAGGCGTAGATCAAATGCTTGACCGGGTGCCGGCGGCAGCTTTCGAGAATATTGAGGAAACCGTTCAGATTGCTGTCGAGGTAGGCCCGCGGATTTTCCAGCGAGTAGCGCACGCCGGCCTGGGCCGCGAGGTGAATCACCACCTCGGGTTGTTCCTCGGCGAACAATGACTCGATGGCCGCGACATCGGCCAGGTCAACCGTAGAGAGCTGGAAAGGGCCGACCTGCTCCTGCACCCATTGCACGCGGTCGTGCTTGAGTTGCGGGTCGTAATAATCGTTGAAGTTATCGAGCCCGGATACCTGATGCCCGTCGCGCAATAGCCGCAACACACAATGGGCACCAATGAAGCCGGCGGCTCCGGTCACGAGAATTTTCATGGGCGCGGCGCCTCGGGTACGACGTGACGCAGGCCGATACCGCTGTAGTGCAGGCCGGCCGCCGCGACGTGTTCGGGGTTATACAGATTGCGTCCGTCGATGATCACCCGCGAACGCAGCTTGCTCGCCAACAGGTCGAAGTCGACCACACGGAAATTTTTCCACTCGGTGCAGATCACCAGCGCATCGGCATCTTCCAGAGTGTCGTCGCGGGTAGCACACAGGTGCAGGTCGTTGCGATAGCCATAAATGCGCCGGCATTCGGACATGGCTTCCGGATCATAGGCCTGCACGCTGGCGCCTTCGGCCCACAAGGCTTCCATCAAATAGCGGCTCGGTGCTTCGCGCATGTCATCGGTATTGGGTTTGAACGCCAGGCCCCAGATCGCGATGGACTTGCCGGCCAGCCCCTGCGGGAACTGCGCCTTGAGTTTGCCGAACAGAATGTGCCGCTGGCTGTCATTGACGTCGGTGACGCTGCGCAACAGTCGCAGCGGCATGCCATTGTGTTCGGCGGTATGCAGCAGGGCGCGCAAATCCTTGGGGAAGCACGAACCGCCGAAGCCGCAACCGGGATAAATGAAGTGGTAGCCGATGCGTGGGTCCGAACCGATACCCTTGCGCACCGCTTCGATGTCGGCGCCGAGCAATTCGGTGAGGTTGGCCAGTTCGTTCATGAAACTGATGCGGGTGGCGAGCATTGCGTTGGCCGCGTACTTGGTCAGTTCGGCACTGCGGTTGTCCATGAACATCAGCTTTTCACGATTGCGGCAGAAGGGCGCGTACAGCTCGCTCATCTGATTGCGGGCCTCGTCATCGTCGGTGCCGACGATAATCCGGTCCGGACGCATGCAGTCGGCCAACGCACTGCCTTCCTTGAGAAACTCGGGGTTGGAAACCACCCGCACCGTCAGCGCGCCCTTGTCCCTGCGTTGCAGTTCAGTGCGGGCAGTGGCAGCGACCTGGTCAGCGGTGCCGACCGGCACCGTGGACTTGATGATCAGGGTGCGGTCAGCTTCCATGTGGTTGGCAATCTGCCGGGCCACGTTCAGCACATGGCTGAGGTCGGCGGAACCGTCTTCATCGGCGGGCGTGCCGACGGCGATGAAGATCAGCTCGGCGTGCTCGACCGCGTCGCTGGCCTGGGTGGAGAACAGCAACCGGCCGGCCTTGATGTTTTCTTCCAGCGTTCCGGAAAGTCCCGGTTCACTGATCGGCGGTACGGCTTGTTGAAGTTGCTTGATCTTATTGGGATCAATGTCGACACATAAGACGCGATGTCCGACATCGGCCAGTGCCGCTGCTTGTATCAGGCCAACATAGCCCGTACCAAATACGCTCACGTCCATATTGGCGTGCCTCGTAAGACGGTGGAAAGATCAGAAATGAGACTGTCAAAAGGGGTATAGCCCAGCCTTGGAAAAGCGTGTCAGCAAAATGACATGTTAAAAGAGTAAGACATCCCCAGTTTTGGGGGGCCAATTGCCATCAAAGGCTTGTGGCAGTTGGGTTTACCGCGAATTTGAGCGACGGAAACTAATTCAAGGAAAGCGATAAACGGTCGTAAGGCTTGAATTACAAGGCTTGTAGGCACTTGAGTGTGTCAGATTTGAGACGATTTTTTTTTGACGCTTTCATCTCTTTTACGTCATTTCTTGCGCTTTGATGGCCCGGTGCTAGTGTCAAAAAATGGCCGACTACTTATTGACCTTCGGCGTGAATGCAGACCGGAAAGACAATGATTCGATATCTCAAAGAACTACTCATAGCTGTCTATTTGATCACCCATTACGACTATTACTTTGGGCGTATCAGTGCGATCGGAATCAGTTATCCATTAGTTCTGTTCGCGGGAATGTTCGTTGTATTGACAGTTGCACTGTTCATGTCGGCTTATATTCGACAAACAATTATTCGATATTTGTTCGCTCTCGGCCTCTTTGCCTCGGCGCTATTCTTTGATGTGTATACGCAGGTCACTGCGGATTACCTGACATACAGCAGCTTTGTCTCGATGGTGTATTCCGGTGGTTTTATCCAGGAAGCGCTCATCCAGTACCGCGATGCGATCATCAGTGGTGTGCTGGGTGGTTTGCCGCTGCTGCTCGGTATCGGTTTGAAGCCACGTCGGCGCTGGCCTGTTCCCGGGACGGTGTTGGTGGCGGCACCGTTGATGGGGGTGCTGCTGCTCAGCGCGGTGCTGTTCGTGCGCGCGGGCGAGGGCGCACGGGGTCTGCCACAGATGTACACGCCACTGGCTTACTTGAACCTGTTTGCCTATGAATCCCTGCACAACACCGTTGGCCCGCGCGAACCGGTGAGCCTGGCGCGCGTCGATCAAGCGGTGAACCACGACATTGTGCTGATCATCGACGAGAGCATTTCCGGCAATTACCTGGACATCAACGCGCCGTTTGGCGTGCACAGCAACCTCAAGCAGCCGCGACCCGGGGTCGACATCTTCAACTACGGCTACGCAGCCGCGATCGCCAACTGCAGCGCCGACACCAACATCACCTTGCGTTATGGCGGAACCCGCGCCGATTACATACGCATCAACAGCACGCTGCCGTCGATTTGGCAGTACGCGAAAATCGCTGGTTTGCGTACGGTCTACATCGACGCCCAGCGCACCGGCGGCAATCTGCAGAATCTGATGAACGAAACCGAGAAAAAAGACATCGACGAATTCGTGCAATTCGACCAGACCAGTGTGCGCGAGCGCGACATGGCCGCAGCGGCGAAACTGATCGAACTGCTCAACGACGACAAGCCGCAGTTGGTGGTGATGAACAAGGTCGGCGCGCATTTTCCGGTGCACGATAAATACCCGGACGCGTACATGGCCTACCGCCCGACATTGCCTCGCGGACAGTTCACCGAAGTGGCCGACACCGGTGAACGCAATGGCTTTAACGGCCAGCCGGATGACTGGTTGCTGTATCGCAATGCTTACAAAAACACCTTGTTGTGGAACGTCGGCGAGTTTTTCTCACGGGTGTTTGCCCAGGCCAACTTGAACAACGCGCTGCTGATCTACACCTCCGATCACGGACAGGATTTGCATGAACGGGGCAATCCCGGCTTGAACACCCATTGCGGTGGCGACCCGGTGGAAGAGGAAGGGCTGGTTCCGCTGGTGGTGATCCAGGGCAGCGGTTTGAAAACCCTCGATTGGCAGGCGCAACTGGCCGCCAACAAGGATCGTTCGAGTCACTACAACATTTTCCCGACCTTGTTGCAGTTGATGGGCTACGACCTGGCGGGCGTGGAGGCGGTGTATGGCAAGCCGCTGAGCGTGGCGACCGGCGATGAGTTCACGTTCAACTATCGGTTCAATGCGCGGCTGGGGGCCAAGCCCGAGTGGAAGCATATCGATCTGAACAGCATTGTGACGCCGGAGCAGGCGGCTACCAGCTTGGCGGCGGGGCAGTAGGATTTGTAGTGTTTGGTCTGGCCTCATCGCGGGCTTGCCCATCGGGTTTAACTCAGGTGTTGTGTACACCCGATAACCCTGTGGGAGCGAGCCTGCTCGCGATGGGGCCAGTTCATTCACCCCAGAACTGACGGCTGCGCCCACTTGGCCCGATACACCCCCGGCGCACACCCGAACCAGCGCAGACAGGCACGGTTGAAACTCTGCACATCGCTGTAACCAAGTCGGTCGGAAATCTCCACCAGTTCCAGGTCCGCGCCCTGCAAATAGTCCTCGGCCCGGCAGCGGCGATACTCATCCAGCAATTCTGAAAAACTCCAGCCCAACGCCTTCAAGCGTCGTGCCGCCGTGCGCTCAAGCAAATGCCGAGCACTGCAGAACTGTTGCCAGTTGGCATTGGCGAGGTCGGCGATCAGGTGATCGCTCACTTGCTCCAGCAAGGTCGGTTCGCTGTTGCGACGGGTTTGCTCCAGCAAATCGATCAGGGTGTTTTCCAGTTCATGATTGCCAGGTGTCAGCGCCGTGACGAACAGCTCGGAATCGAGACGGATCCCATGCTGTGGTGCCCCCCAGCCTACCGGTACGCGGAACGCCTGCTCATGCAGTTCAGGGCTGTTCGTGCAGGCGCACGCCAGATCGACGCCAAGGATCGGGTCGCGTTCAAGGCCGCTGGCCAAAAATTTGCGCCGCAGCATGCTGCACAGGCTGATGAGGATGTAATCGGCGCTCGGCGCACTGATCCTGACGCTGCCACGTTCGAGCAATTGCAGCTGTACATCGTGTTCGCCGCGCACAATCCGTGCCTCGAAGTGCCCATTGAAAAACGGGAAGAAGCGCACGAAATACTGGCACGCGCTGTCCAGCGTCGCGGCCACGTCGAACAGGTACGTCAGACCATTGGTGGCGGTGGAAACAAAGCGCCGGCCTGCCGCCAGACCGATCAACGGGTCGCCGGTCTGTTCTTGCGCAAATGCCCAGAAACGCCGCGACAGGAAGAGCGGCACGCGCATGAACGGCGTGCGCAACTCGAACAGGCTGCGCCGGAACAGCGCTTCGATACGGTCGCGGGCAACCCCGCGGGCGAGCAACTCCTCGATGGCGGGCAGCAAGGTCGGGGCATAGAACGCATTGGGCAAAGGTTGCTTGCACGATGCCTGATCGCTTTTTGTCATGTAGGGCTCACGGCGTCTGGCGAAACACTGGTTAGGCTGCGCGACGTTAAGCGATTTGCCGGAGCAAGACCATGCTTGATTTACGCCAGCTCGACCTGAACCTGCTGCTCGCCTTCGATGCAATCTACCAGCAGCGCAGTGTCACCCGTGCCGCCGAAGTGATGTGCCTGTCGCAACCGGCCATGAGCAACGCATTGCGCCGCCTGCGCGAGTTATGCGGCGACCCGCTGTTCATCAAGAGTCGCCTGGGCGTGACCCCGACGCTGGTCGCCCATCGCCTGGCCGATTACGTGCGCGCTGCATTGGAATCCCTGCGCGACGGCTTGCGGATGATTCCCGCCGCACGGCAGAACAATCCGCTGTTGCGCATCAGTTGCCTGGATTGCCTGCAACCGGTTTTGCTCGATGCCTTGCTCGAATCGCCCCACGCCGACTGGCAGGTCCGCTACTTCCAGCCACGTCGACGCGATGCCTTGCAGGAACTGTCGAGCGGCAAACTGGACATCCTGATCGACCTCGACCAACCCCTGGCCGGGTTGGCCGGCTTGCATAAACAGGTATTGCCCGCCGATCGTTATGTGTTCGCTTACGGCGCCGCGTTGAAGGAGCCGCCGAGTACCTTGCAAGCCTATTTGCAGCAACCGCAGATCCAGATTTCCAGCCGCCGCGACGGGCTCAGCCCGGTGGATTTGCAACTCGGCCTGAAGGGGTTGCGCCGTACACTGGCGGTAAGCACCCAAAGCACGCTGGCGGCGAAGGTGATGGCCGACCGGCATCCGTTCGGCATGAGCCTGCCGAGCCGGGTTGCCGGTGCATTGGGGTTGCAACATGTGCCGTTGCCGTTTGAGGAGCCGGTGGAGTTGAAACTGGCGCTGTACATCGAAGCGCGCTATCGCTTCGAGCGCAGTCGTGAGGAAGCGATGCATTGCCTGCTGCGGGCTCTGGGGGAACCTCGTTCGGTGCAAGCATTGGCACGCCGGGCCTGATGCCGCGCCCCGAAATCCTGTAGGAGCGAGCCTGCTGGCTCCCACCGGGTTTACATCGAGGTCGCTGCCAGCAAACGCTCATCGACCCGCACTATCGCCTCCATCATTGCCAGCGCTGCGGGTGTCAGGGAATAGCCGACGCGACTGACGATGCCGTAATGCAGAAGCAGACCAGGGTCATCACTGGGCGCATCGACAAATTCCAGAAGCTGTATCAACCCTTGTTCGACCTGTTCGGCGAGCGCTTCCATGGTAGCGATGCCTACCGCATCGGAGCGTCTCACCACGCGGCAGATGGCATCGAATTGAGCGCATTCGACGGTCGGATTGAAGTCCGGCTCGCCCTGGGCGTCGGCGAGGATTTTGCGGATCATCGGCGGAATGCGGGTGCCCACGACGGCGTAATCGAGCAGGGCGCGCAGGGACAGGTTTTTGCGCTTGGCCAGGGGATGACCGATACGACAGAAAAAACGCCCGCGCCGCGGCCGCAACAGTTGCACGTGGTATTGCGGATCACCGGTGAAATAGCGCGCATCGGCCACCAGGAATTCGATCTGTTGCTCACGCAACCACAACGCCAGTTGTTGCCAATCGCCCTGATGGAAGCTGATGCGGATCGCCGGATGGGCCTGGATAAATTCTGCCAGGGCTTCGGGTACCAATAATTGAGCCGGATAGGGGCCGCAACCGAAACGCAACTCGCCGCCGGTCAGGCCGTTGTACTGGGTGAGTTCGTTGTGCAGGGCCTGACTGCCGGCGAGCAAGCGGCGAGCATGTTGCAGCACCAATTCGCCTTGACCGGTCAGACGGAATTCGCGACTGCTGCGTTCCACCAACAGGCAATCGAGGTCCCGTTCGAGGGTCTGGATGCTGCGACTGAAGGCCGGCTGGCTAAGGTTGATCGCCTCGGCTGCGCGGCCAAAGCTGCGGTAGTCGGCCAGTGCAACCAGATGGCGAAGCTGGCGTAGATCCATCATGCGTCTCCTGCATTGCGTAGATACTTTTAATGCATTGGATCGATATCACAGAGGCTGGCATAAGTACACGCCTGTCTTTCGTTGTAGCGTGCCATGACCAGTCAACCGTTCATTTCCAGCGCCTTCACCCGCACCATCCTCAGTCACGCCCAGCAGTCAGGGCTGTGTCGTGATCAGTTGCTCAAGCGGGCCGGTATCTGCCTTTCGTTACTGGACGGGCAAGGTTCACAGGTGCCGGCGCACCTGGTCGAGGAGTTGTGGAGTGAATGCGAGCGGCTGGGTGCAAGCGCAACATTCGGCTGTGAACTGGTCAACGGCATGGCCACCACCACCCTGCAAGGCTTGAACATTCTGCTCGATTCCGCCGCGACCCTGCGCGCCAGTCTGCTGTGCTTCACCGAGTTTCTGCCCCGAGTGACCAATTATGTTCAGGCGCAACTTGAGCAAGTCGATGGGCAGGCCCATCTGCACTTGCGCAGCGTTTACCGGCTACCACATTTTTTTGGGCTGGATGCGGCGACGTTGAGCCTGGTGCGCAACATCGCCCGACGACTGGGGCGGGCACCGGGTGAGGTTTTTTGCGCAGTGACCCTGACGTCCGAGCAGGCGGCTGGCGAGTGGTTGCGCGGTGTCGGGGTTGACGTGAAGCGCGGACCCCATCCGTGCCTGAGCCTGCCGCTGGCCAGTCTCGATGAACCATTGCTGGGGGCTAATCCGTTTTTGCATCAGAGCATGTTGCGCCACTGGCAGACTGAAGCTTCACAGCACGTTCGCGGTGACAGTCTGGAGTTGGCGCGGCATTGGCTGACGGCGGGGGACCAGCCCATCGAGCGGATTGCCGAACGGCTTGGGTATCGGCAACCGAGTAATTTCATTCGGGCGTTTCGCAAGCGGTTCGGGATTACGCCGAAGCAGTTTCGGTTGGGCCTGTGAGGGTTTCCTGGCGCACGGCCGAAAAGATCCTTCCAGGTGATGGACTAATCAAACTCTCCACAACTTTACGCGGCACGTTATCGCTGCATTGTCGATGACGTGCCGCCACGCAAGCTCGCGCAGTGATCCTGCTCCGGTTGCGCGGCGGTGTACCACACATAATCCGCGCTTTCTGCTGTCACGGCCTTGCCTGCTTCGGCCAGCACCAGCACCGCGTTACCTTTGCCGGCACCGAGGTCTTTGAGGTGCAATGGCACACCGAGATCCTTGCGCACATGAAACGCGCCGGCCAGTAACAGTGCAGGCGTCGGTGCCGTTGACAGGCGTTCTGCCATGTGACGGTCACGCTGTTGCTGTACCGCCAGCATTGCTGGCATCTGTGATTCGGGCAGAAGGCCGCAATGGGATTCCCGGATGTCCTCCAGCAAGGTCGCTTGTACCTGTTGCGTGGTGGACGCTTCGCCGCTGAGCGTCGGTCGCTGTTGGTAAATCTGCATGATCTGCTCCCGGTCGAGGTTGGCCGACAGCAGCGGGTAGGGCTGGCTTAGGGCGTAAGTCACCACGGCACCGTAAACACTCCAATCCCAATTGGCTTGCCAGGAAAGCGCCTGATAGACATTGGCCGGTGGCTGACCGGCGCGGGTATCGGCCTGCGCGGCGTCGACTTTCGCCTGTTGATCGGGGTTGAGCATTTCCATCAGCAGACTGCCTTGCGGACGCTGCGCCGCCAGTTGGCGCAGCAGCCACAGTTGCAGGGCATGGTGATCAGGATTGTCGTGTTGTTCACCGACCAGCACCCGTGGCGCAGCCGCCAGGCGTTCGACCAGCGCTTGCGGGGTGAGGGTGCGGCCGGTGGCGAGTTCACGGATCACCCGGTGGTCAGCGTGATCGCGACCTTGCGGGGCGATCGGCGCGGGTGGGGCAGTGACGGAATGGGATTGGCAGGCAGCCAGCAGACTGACCAGGCATAACAGCAGAATGCGCATCGGTTTTCCTCATCAGACATGGCCTTTCGCACGCCGGGGAATCAGCGCGCGATAATCAAAGGGTGGCCGCGTTCCGGGTGTCGGTGAATCAGCACTTGCAGCCCGTACACCGCTTCCAGCGCTTGAGCGGTCAATACTTCATCAGGTGGGCCGCAGGCGTGTGGACGACCGTCTTGCAACAGCAGCAACTGATCGCAATAACGCGCCGCCAGGTTGAGATCGTGCAGGATCACCAGCACCGCCGCACCGCGTCCGGCAAAATCGCGCACCGCTTGCAGGATGGTGTGCTGGTGCAGCGGGTCGAGCATCGAGGTCGGCTCGTCGAGTAACAGAATCTGCCCCTCGGCGCCCGGCCACAGTTGCGCGAGCACCCGTGCCAGATGCACACGTTGGCGCTCGCCACCGGACAACGCCAGATAACTGCGCCCGGCCAGGTGCAAGGCGTCGGCGGCACTCAGGGCTTCGGCGACAATTTGCGCATCGCGCACACGTCCGCTGGCATGGGGCAGACGGCCCATGCCCACCACTTCATTGACCGAGAAAGCGAAGTTCAGGCTCGAACTCTGCGGCAACACGGCCAGGCGTCTGGCCCGCTCCTGGCCCGGCCAGTCAGCGAGTTTGCGCCCGTCAAGGCTGACCGTGCCTGCGCTGATCGGCAACTCATCGCAAAGGGCGCCGAGCAGGGTGCTTTTGCCCGCGCCGTTAGGCCCCAATACGCCAAGTACTTGACCCGGACGCAAGTCGATATCGATGTCGGCCAGCACGGTGCGGCTGCCGCGTCGGACCAGCAAATTGTTTGCCCGCAGCATCAGGCACGCCCTCGCACCAGCAGGTAAAGGAAGAAGGGCGCGCCGATGAGCGCCGTGACGATACCGATCGGCAATTCGGCTGGCGCCAGCAGCAGTCGGGCGACCAGATCGGCCAACAACAGCAGGCTGGCACCGGCCAGCAACGAGGCCGGTAACAAAACCCGATGATCCGGGCCGACCAGCAGGCGCATCAGGTGCGGCACCACCAGGCCGATAAAACCGATCAGGCCTGCCGCCGCCACGGCGGCACCCACACCCAGCGCCGTGCACAGCACCAGTTCGAGTTTGATTCGCTCGACATTGAAACCCAGGTGCCGGGCTTCCGATTCGCCGAGCAACATCGCATTGAGTGCCGCCGCGCGCCGTGGCAGCCACAACGCCACGCCCACTGCCACGATCAGCAACGGCCACAAGCGCGGGTAACTGGCGCCGTTGAGGCTGCCCAGGTTCCAGAAGGTCAGGGTGCGTAGCGTGGCGTCGTCGGCCAGGTAAGTGAACAAGCCGACACCTGCACCGGCCATGGCGGTCATCGCCACCCCCGCCAACAACATGGTGGCGACGTTGGTCTGGCCATTGCTTCGGCCGAAGCGATACACCACCGCCGTGACGATCAAGCCACCGGCGAAAGCGCATATCGACAGCAGATACGGTTCGGTGGCCGGTGACAAACCACCCAGCATGCTGCCACCAACGATGGCGAAAGCCGCGCCGAGCGCCGCACCGCCAGACACTCCCACCAGGCCCGGGTCCGCCAATGGGTTGCGGAACAACCCCTGCATCGCCACGCCCGACAACGCCAGTACCGAACCGACCGCGATGCCGAGCAAGCTGCGTGGCAGGCGGATCTGCCCGAGGATCAGCTGCGCCTGTTGCGTGTCATCGCCATTCACTGGCAGGCCAAGCAGACGCAGGCCGGCAAGCAAGGTATCGCCCAACGGCAGGCTGACCGGCCCGAGGGCCAGCGACAACCAGAACACCAGCAGCAACAACAGACCCAGGGAAATCAGCATCGGCCTTGGCCGAACGATGGCCGTCATTGGGTGATTCCGGGCGGCTGGCACGGGCGCACATCGGCGCACGCCGGCATTGATTTGGAGTGCATCAGGACGCTTCCTCTGTCGATCTGACGGGGGATGATGCCATCAACGCTCCGTTTGCGTACACGCCGAAGCCCGGTCTCTGGGTCGATATCTTCAACTGTAGCGATAAACCTGCAGGAGCGAGCCTGCTCTCGATTGCCGTGTACCAGTCACCTTTAAAGTGACTGACACTCCGCAATCGCGAACAGGCTCGCTCCTGCAGGGTCTGGGCTTTACCGGTCGAGTTCGGCCAATGCTCGGGAAACCCCGGCGCCATAAAACGGATCGGCCAGGGTGCAATGGGCGATATGCCGTTGCTGCACTTCCTGAGAGACGCCACTGAGCGAGCGCGCGGTGTTGTCGAACAGCGCTTGTTTCTCCGACTCGGACATCAGACGGAACAGGTTGCCGGGCTGTTCGAAGTGATCTTCGTCCACGAGATGATCCCAATGCCCGGCAGCGCCGGAAATCTTTAGCGGCGGTTCGCGCCAGTCCGGTTGATCGGCCCATTGACCATCGCTGTTGGGTACGTACGCCAATTGACCGCCGTAGTTACCGTCCACGCGCATGGCGCCGTCGCGATGAAAGCTGTGCACCGGGCAACGGGCGGCGTTGACCGGGATCTGGTGGTGATTGACCCCCAGGCGATAACGCGCGGCATCGCCGTAGGCAAACAACCGCGCTTGCAGCATCCGGTCGGGTGAGAAGCCGATGCCGGGTACGACGTTCGACGGCGAGAACGCGGCTTGTTCGACTTCGGCGAAGACGTTTTCCGGGTTGCGGTTGAGCTCGAAGTAACCCACCTCGATCAACGGGTAGTCTTTGTGCGGCCAGACCTTGGTCAGGTCGAACGGGTTGACGCCGTGATCATGGGCCTGGTCCTCGGTCATGACCTGGATGTAGAACGTCCAGCGTGGAAAGTCGCCCGCTTCGATGCTGTCGAACAGGTCCCGGTGGTGGCTTTCGCGGTCGCGGCCGATCAGGTCCTGAGCCTGTTCGTCACTCAGGTTGTCGATGCCTTGTTGGGATTTGAAGGTGAACTTGACCCAATGCCGTTCGTTGTTGGCGTTGATCAGGCTGAACGTATGGCTGCCGAAACCATGCATGTGCCGGTAGCTGCGCGGAATGCCACGCTGGCTCATGACGATGGTCACCTGATGCAAGGCTTCGGGCAATGACGTCCAGAAATCCCAGTTGCTTTGCGCATTGCGCATGCCGGTGCGCGGATCGCGCTTGACCGCATGGTTGAGGTCCGGGAAGCGCAATGGGTCGCGAAAGAAAAACACCGGGGTGTTGTTGCCGACCAAATCCCAGTTGCCTTGGTCGGTGTAGAACTTCAGGGCAAAACCACGAATGTCGCGTTCGGCATCCGCCGCGCCGCGCTCACCGGCAACCGTCGAGAAGCGGGTAAAGATCGGCGTTTGTTTGCCCACCTGCGAAAACAGCCGGGCCTTGGTGTAGCGCGTGATGTCGTGGGTCACGGTGAAGGTGCCGTAGGCGCCGGAACCTTTGGCGTGCATACGTCGCTCGGGAATGACTTCGCGGTCGAAGTGGGCGAGTTTTTCCAACAGCCAGACGTCCTGCAGCAACGCTGGGCCGCGAGGGCCGGCGGTCTGGATATTGAAGTTGTCGACGACGGGAGCGCCGTTGATCGAGGTCAGTTTGTTTTTTGGCATGTCACGGTTCTTCACGTTGAGGTTTTAGTTGGGCAGGAAGAATCAAAGTTTTAACTAAACAGAAACTGATAATGAAAATGTTATTTGTTTCGGTGTTGCAGCGCAGCTTTGCAAACGGCAAAAAAGTGCCTGCTTGAGTCTGAGTTTGTTATACCAAGGTGTTAAGAATTATTGGCCAGGCGGTCAGCATCGAACCTGGCGCTTAAGTACCCTGTCGATACACGCCAGCAATGCATCGGTATTGAAAGGCTTGGCAAAATATCCTTCGGGTTTTCGCACGCTGGCGCTGAACTGCGGTGGCAGGCCAGGCTTTCCGGTAATGAAAAGCGTTGGGATATGGGTGTTTCGGGCCGCCAGCGTTTCGTACAGCTGTACCCCGCACATACCGGGCATCTGAATGTCGGAGATCAGGCAGTCGGTCTGCTCGGGGCCGCTGGATTCAAGAAACGCGTAGGCGCTGTTGTAGGTGTTTACCGTGTAACCGTAAGAACGCAATAAACTGTCCAGCGAGATAAGAATTAGTTCGTCATCATCAACAACTGAAATAATAGCTGAGTTGAACATGTGGAAACCTTGCGTCATTGCGAGTGGCGCTAAGTGGCGCCCGCCATACTTGCAAGATACGCGCTCAAAAAAAGCGGAATAGTATACTTGGGTATGTTTGTTGGTTAATTTTAGATAAATACAGCAGCGTTCTCAGTACGGCTGTTCCCGGGCCAGGTTGTCCTCGAGCAGCGACAGGAAACGCGCGTTGTGCCGTGCGCACTCTTCAAAGAATCGTTTGCTGGCGGTGTCCTTGTTTTCGATAGCGCTGTCGCAGCAGTCGCGCAGCAAGGCATCAAAGGCTCGCAGGCGGCGCGTACCCTGACAAATCCCGGTCAGGCAGTCGGCAAAACACTGTGATTCACGACTGTCATTCAGGCTGTAGAGCGCCGCGGTTTCAACGTATCCGCCGAGGTCGGTGATGCCGTCGGCAAGGAATTCCGCGTAATCGGCGTTGACGCGTACCAAGCGATGGAACAGCTGTTGCACCGGCAGGAAGCTGACGTTTCGTACTGTCTGCTGACCCCGTTTGAGCTGCGCAAGAATGCCCAGCGTGGTGTTGAGGGTTTGCGTCAACGCGTCGATGATCTCCACTCGCTCGCAAGTGGACAGCGACGTATGCGCACCATAGCGACTGATGCGCAGCGGATGACTGACGATGTACAGCTTTTGCAGTGCGTTCATGACAACCGTCCCCGGGTCAGCGCGTCGGCGCGATGAGTTGATTCATTCAAGGTGCCCAGCGTAAATCGATACACGCCTGACAACACTCCTACCTCAAGACAGTGGCGTAGCACATGGGGCTACAGTCGTCATACCTGGGTATGGGCGTCAGCATTGGAATTGCGATTGCAGCAATGCGCCCCAGTGCTCCTGATTGTCTGGTCGGCGGTAATACACCACCATGTGTCGCGCGACCTGCATCGCGACTTCGCGCCCCCCGTCAGCCTCCACGAGCGCCAAGGCCAGATCGATCCCGGCACTGATGCCGGCGGAGGTCCACACCGACTGTTGCTGCACGAAGATCGCTTCCTGATCCAGTTCGACCTGGGGGAACAGGCGCTCGAACCATTCGGCCATCACCCAATGGGTTGCGGCCCGTCGGCCATCGAGCAAACCGGCCTGGGCCAGCAAGAATGTGCCGCTGCACACCGACGCCGTGCGCGTGGCCGTGGCTGAAGCCTGGCGCAGCCAGTCCACCAGCGCCGTACTTTCGGCAAGGATCTGGCGAATGCTCGGGGAGCCGGGGACGATCAGGGTATCGACCGGATTATTATCAAAGTCGCTCAGCTTCCGGCTTTGCACCACCAGGCCTTCGGCCGACTGGATTTCGCCACCGGTGAGGCTGGCGGTATGCAGCGCATAGCCGGGGAGCCCGCGTTCAGTCATGGCTTTGTTGGCCACCCAGAACACTGTCTGGGCACCAGTCAGGTCCAGCAGACCCATTTGCGGGTAGGCCACGAACACGATGGTGCGCGGTTGGGCATGATCAGGATGCGGGCTTGTTTCATTGATAGACACAGCGAGTTCTCCAAAGCGCCGCATGGCGGCATGTGTGGATGAAGGTTATTCATCGTGATTCGGGGACGTCAGCGGAATCGCAAACAGAAATTGCGTGCCCACTCCCACTTCGCTGGACACCCAGATGCGCCCACCATGAAATTCAATGATCGAGCGGCAAATCGAGAGGCCCATCCCCAGGCCGGTGGGTTTGGTGGTGAAGAACGGATCGAACAGCGATGGCAGAATGTCTTCGGCAATGCCGGTGCCGGAATCGGCGATTTCAAGCAGCGCTTCGTTATCCTGGACCGACGTTTGAATCCGCAGCGTTCGTGCCCGGTCATGCACATTGGCCATGGCCTGGCAGGCATTGATGATCAGATTGATGATCACTTGCTGCAGTTGTATCCGGTCACCGTGGATGTGCGCGCCGGGGGCACCCAGCTGTGCGAGTGGACGAACCTGATGGTTGCAGATGTCATGTTGCATGAGCGTCAGTGAGTCACTGACGATTTCGTCGAACACTTCGGTCTGGCGCTGCACTTCACTCTGGCGCGACAGCGCCCGAATGCAGGTGATGACATCGGACACCCTGGCTGAATTCTGAATGATCCGGTCCAGTGAGCGGCGAGCTTCTTCGAGGTTCGGCTCGGGGCGGTTGATCCAGCGCTTGCAGGATTCACCGCTGGTGATCACCGCCGCCAGCGGTTGGTTGATTTCATGGGCAATGGACGCGGCCAATTCACCCATGGAGGTCACCCGCGTCACGTGAGCGAGTTTGGCCTGGGTGTGCAACAGCGCTTCTTCGGAGTGTCTTGACCCGGTCACATCCATCAAGGCACCGACGTACTCAATGCGCCTGCCATGCTTGAACAGTGGGTTGGCGATCATCTGCACATGCTTGATCCGGCCATCGGGCATGACCAGCCGGTGCTCCACTTCAATCAGGCTTTTCTGGCGGGCAGCCTGTTCCAGGACACTGTCGAAAATCGCCAGGTCATCAGGATGTGTGCGCTCGCGGGCCATCGCCAGCGTTGGCGTTTCGCCCAGTGGGTACTCGAAAATGCGCGAGGCTTCATCCGACCACGACACGATCACCTCGTCATCGATGGCAAAACCGACACTGCCGGTGTGACTGAGTTTTTCTGCACCCAGAAAGAACGCTTCTTTGCGACGCAACGTCTCGGTCGCGCGCTTGCTGCGCAGCGCCAGCAAGGTGATGGTGGTCAGTGCGATCAGGCAACGCACGAACCCGGCGATCATCCGGTGATCGCGGTAGCCTTCTTCGACGACGAAGGTGGCGCTCAGGATGGCCACGCAACCGAAAGCGACGGCGAGGAAAACCGGAACAGGAAAGAAGTTCGCCGACATGAACACCAGCGTGATGTAGAACAGTGTCGGCGCAACATCCAGCTCAAGGTAAGAGTTGGTAATAAAGATCATGCTGCCGACCGCAATGGCAGCCAGCCAGGCCAAGGCATCTGAAAAAAAAAGTTTCTTGCAACGTTTAATGATAGACATTTGTTCTTCCGGGTTTTTGCTATCGAACGGCAACTCGCAGGGCATCAGTGATGCCGGGCAAACTCTTAGTGAGGGGCGTTGGTGTTGTTGTGCAAAAGCACTACTGAAATGGGCTGTTCAGTTGTCCTTTGGAGCAAATGTTCATCGGGAATTGCGGTAGAGCTGACGTGATAAAAAACGCCCGCCAGAAAAACCAGTGGCGGGCGCTTGGGAAATGTCCCGGTCCAGCAAGGAGTGGGCTGGCCGGGATACGGGCGTTTAACTTCACTTCACCCGGTGAAACCCTGCAGCGTTGTCAGCGGGTTTTGTCGCAGCCGATTGAAAGACAGCAAGCGCATGACATAACCCAGCTTGATGGCTGTCGGACCGAGTATCGTCAAGGCATGGGCCATCACCAGGCCGGGCAGTGACAGATACGCGTCATAGCCGTAAGCCAGAACGGCACCGATGAGCAGCGCGAACAACCCACCGATCAGCAGTACATGGGACAGCCTCAGTACCCGATACGGATCTTCGAAAAAAGCATACATATCGATCACCCGCGTTGTGGCTTCAGGCCACCGGAATCGATGGATCAGCCGCAGCCAGCGCAGTGGCACGATCTGCCGCTGGCGGGTAGATCCACACGGAGTTGATCTGGGTCTTGAGTTCCTTGGCTTCCTGTTTCACCAATTTCACCTGGCGATCCCAGCCCTCGGTGAACACCGCACCCCAGGTGCCCAGGTCCAGGCAAGTGACGTACTTGGGTTGGCTGTAGGCCATCGGTTCCACGCCCAGCAGTTCGGCGGCGACGTTGTTGCCGGCGTAGCGACCCAAAGCAATCGCGTGCTGGCAGGACATAGCGGCGAAATTGCCCTGATCATCGGTGGCGGCATAGGCCACGTCACCACTGGCGAAGACATCGGCGTGCCCGCGCACTTTCAGGTTCTGATCCACATGCAGACGACCCTGATGATCGCGGGTGCCTTGCACTTGCTCGGTCAGCGAGTGGGCGCGGAAACCCACGGTCCAGATCACTGTGTTGGACTCGATGCGACGGCCATCGGTGAGGGTCACACCGTTTGCATCGACCGAGGCCGTGGTGGCGCCGACCAGCCATTCGATGCCCAGATGTTCCGACGCCTCGACGATGGATGGGCGAATGCCGTCGCCAAGAGCGGCACCGATTTGCGGGGCGCGTTCGAGAACGACCACACGGATGTCGGCGTCATCACCCAACGCGGCACGCAGGCGTGCCGGCATTTCAGTGGCGGTTTCGATACCGGTGAAACCACCGCCGATCACCACTACGGTATTGCGCGCAGCACTGGCCGGCTGGTTTTTCAGCGCCTTGATGTGCGCTTCCAGTTCGGTGGCGGATTCGATTTCATCGACATCGAACGCATGCTCCAGGCCTTCGAGCGGCGGACGCATCAGCTTGCTGCCGGCAGCCAGCACCAGGCGGTCGTAGCTCAACTTGCCCTGGACACCGGCGACGTTGGTGTAGCCAACCTGTTTGTTTTTCTCGTCGATCACTTCGGCCGAACCCTGAACGAATTTCACGCCCACGGCATCGAACAGATCGTTCAGCGGTGCTTTCATGGTGTGTACATCGGGCTCGTAGAAGCGCGGGCGGATCCGCAGTTCAGCTTGAGGAGCCAGCACGGTGATTTCGATGTCATTTCGATCGTGCTTGTCCAGCAGACGGGCAGCGCTCAATGCGCTCCATACACCACCGAAACCTGCACCGATAATCAAAATTTGCTGTTTCATTGTTATGCTCCTGAAGAACAATCGAGGGAGAAAGTTGTTGCGATGTAAGCACTACCGCTGTGGCCAATCATTCGCGTAGTGGTAAAAAAAACGCGGCGCAGACGGTTCGGCTTGATCTGCAGCAGATGGTATTCGAGCGGTTTGAATCTGACACTGCTACATTGGGTCAGCGCGAGTATGAGTAAGTATGAGTGGGCTATACCAAGGTATTAACCGGCTGAAGTTAGTTGCGTCGGTTGAGGACTGTTTCGATACAGGCGAGCAACTTGTCGGTGGAAAAAGGCTTGGGGAAAAAGGCAATCGGTTTCTTCGCGCCGAGGCCGGGAGGCCGCTGTGCATAAGGGTTTCCCGTTATGAAAATCACCGGTATATGGATGCCTCGGGCCGCCAGTTGCTCATACATGCTGATGCCGTCCATTTCCGGCATTTGTATGTCGGAGATCAAACAGAACGTCACTAAAAGATCCTCGGAAAAAAGAAACTCCTTTGCTCCCCCGTACGTACGAACCCGATAACCACTGGATCGCAATAAACTGTCTAATGCCATTCGAACGGATTCATCGTTATCGACAACGGCAATCATTGCCTCATTACACATAGTGGTGTCCTGCCTGGTAACGCAGAACACTGAAAAGGCTCTGCGCCATCACTGCAAGATACGCTGTCCCGAAAGGACGCACAGCATACGTGGGTATAGTCACCTGATTGCGGGCTGGGCCGAGATCACCTCGGACATGCGCACCAGATCGGCAAAGGACCGCGCACCCATTTTGCGCATGGCCTGGCCGCGATGGATCTTCACGGTGATTTCGCTCAAGCCGATTTCCCCGGCAATCTGTTTGTTCATCAAGCCCGAGGCGGCCAGCGCCATAACCGTTTGTTCCCGGGCGGTGAGGGTTTGGTGGCGCGCCCGTAGTTCATCGGCATGGCGCTCGGACTCGCGACGTTGTTTATCCCGGCTGTGTGCGGCGCACACGGCGTCGATCAGATCCTGCTCGCGAAACGGCTTGGTCAGAAAATCCACCGCGCCGGCTTTCATCGCGCGCACCGTCATGGCGATATCGCCATGGCCGGTGATGAACACAATGGGTACGTTGATGCCGGCAGTGGCCAGTTCGTTTTGAAAGTCCAGGCCACTGCTGCCTTGTAACCTTACGTCCAGCACCAGGCAACTGACCGTGTCCGGTCGCTGGTACTTCATGAACTCGGCAACCGAACCGAACAACGCGACCCGCAGGCCGATCGATCGCAACAGACTGCCGAGGGATTCGCGCAGCGGCGCATCGTCGTCAACGATGAAAACCATGGACTCGTCTGGGGTAATTTTGTTGAGTGGATGTTGTTCGTTCATTGCTGATTCCCAAGGGGTGGACGCGCAACCGCCGGGGCTGTGTTCCTGGCGAGGGACGCTACATTAATTGTCAGTCCGACAGACGGCACTCATACCTGTGTATTAAATGGCCGCAGCGAAACCCTGATCGTTGGCGACGCGTATCGGCAGGGCAAACAGGAACGAACTGCCCTGGCCGGTTGCGCTGGTGGCCCAGATTCGCCCTTCGTGGAAATCGATGATCGAACGGCAAATGGCAAGGCCCATGCCCAGGCCGTTTGCCTTGGTGGTGAAGAAGGGCGTGAACAACTGGGGCAAGATGTCGGCAGGTATGCCCGGGCCTTGATCGGCTACTTCCAGCAACACTTCGTTGTGTTTGACCCAGGTGCGGATGCAAAGCACCCGTTCGCAAGGACTGACTGCCTCCATGGCCTGGCAGGCGTTGATGATCAGGTTGATGATGACTTGCTGCAGCTGCACGCGGTCGGCACTGACCTGGCCGCCGAATGCGTTCAGTTCGATTTTCGGATTGATCTTGTGATGCGCCAGTTCGCAGCGCACCAGGCTCAGGGTTTCGCTGACGATGTCGTTGAGCGATTCGTTCTGGCGCAACGGGTCGCACTTGCGCGACAGCGCCCTGACCCGACGGGTGATTTCACTCGCGCGGCTCGAACTGGCGATGATGCGTTCGAGTGACTGACGCGCTTCGAGTACATCGGGGTGCGGCCGGCTCAGCCAATTGCGGCAGGCCTCGGCACTGCTGGTGATCGCCGCCAACGGCTGATTGACTTCATGGGCAATGGACGCCGCCAATTCGCCCAGGGTGGTCACGCGGGTGACGTGCGCCAATTCGGTCTGGGCGCGGCACAGCGCCTCTTCGGCTTGTTTGCTGGCAGTCACGTCCATCAGCGCGCCCAGATACTCGAAACAGCCTTTTCGGGTGAAGAGCGGGGTGGCGAACAAATGCAGATGCTTGATTCGTCCATCGGGCATCAGCAGGCGGTGTTTGACCTCGATCAGGGTTTCATGGCGCGCAGCCTTGTCGAAACCGTCCAGTACCAGCGGCAGGTCATCGGGGTGGGTTCGCTCCAGAAACAACGCCACCGAGGGCGGTGTGCCCGTTGGGTATTCGAGGATCCGTGCCGCCTGTTCCGACCAGCCCATTCTGCCGAGGTCGGCGCGAAAGCCAAAGCAAGCGGTCTGGGTCAGGCGCTGGGCACCGACCATATAGACTTCCTTGTGGCGCAGGTTGTCGGAGACCCGTTTGCTGCGAAGCGCCAGATAGACAATGGCCGCCAGTACAGCCAGGCTGTGCAGCAAATCAGTGACGGTTTCCCAGTGTTGGAACCCGCCCTGATACAAGCACATCGTCGTCAGCACCAACATGCAAAACAACGCAACAACGATCACTGCGCTGATCGACAGCAGGTTGATCGCCATCAACAACAGCGCGATATACAGCGTGGTGGTGGTCAGGTCGGTGCGGGTTTCGGTGTTGATCAATATGCAGGACGCCACGATCAACCCCATCAGCCACACCAGGGGTGCTTCCAGCGGCTTGAGACTGAGACCGAGCAAGAGACGAGAGGTCCTTTGGCCTGTGTTGAACAGCATCTTGCTGCAGGTTCCTTTTGCAAAGGGCGGCGTGCGCTCAGGGGCAGGCTTTTGTGTGGGCGTTTCGATCATGCGCGCCTCGGTTTCTTGTTCGGGCTGGGGCGGAGAATCGGTTCAGTATCCTAGAAGCACGGGCGTGCCACACGTTAGGACAAAAAACCCGTGAAACCTGCCACGGCGTCATGTGGCGCTTATATTGGGCATAGGCAAGTCATTCATTTAAATGCGCTTTTTACAGGGCGCTATACCGAAGTATCAGCACACTCACCTAATGCATGATCGTTTTGTCCCCATGTACGACAGACGTTCCGCCACCACACTCATAACCTGTACAGGCACCTTCCCGAACTCAATGGCCGTGTGCCGGGTAGCGAACCTCATGAACAGAAATGACCTGCGTCGTGCCGACATCAACCTGCTGGTGGTTTTCGAAACGATGATGCATGAGCGAAATGTCAGTCGCGTCGGCGAAAAGCTTTTCCTTGGGCAACCCACCATCAGCGGTGCCCTGGGCCGTTTGCGCGTGTTGTTCGATGACCCGCTGTTCATTCGTTGCGGGCGGGTGATGGAGCCGACTGCGCGGGCCGAGGAAATCTTTGCCAATCTGGCGCCGGCGCTGGACGGCATCGCCGCTGCGCTGAGCCGTTGCCAGTCGTTCGATCCACGCACCAGCGATACGACGTTTCACATCGGACTGTCCGACGATGTCGAATATGCGTTGCTGCCACGGCTGTTGCGCCAGCTGCGTATCGAGGCACCGAACATCAAATTGATCATGCTTCGGGTCGATCAACAGCAGATGTCGCAGAGGCTGGTGAACGGCGACATCTCCATGGGCATCAGCCATACCCTCGACCTGCCGGCCAGTGCGCGACGCAAGGGGCTGCGACAGATTCGCCCGACGCTGCTGCGTTTTGACACTCGGCCTGGACCGTTGGCCCTGGACGAGTTCTGTCGGCGCCCGCATGTCGTGGTGTCGTCCATGGGCAATGCCACGGATGATACCGACCACGCCCTGAGCCTGCTGGGCCGACAGCGCAAGGTGGTGTTGACCGTTGCACAGTTCAGTGCGTTGCCGGGGTTGCTGGCGCAAAGCGACATGCTGGCCATCGTGCCGGATTACGTGGCCAAGGCGATGGCATCGGTGGCGGGCATGCGGGCTGAGCCGGCACCGCTGCACCTGCCGGTACATGAGTTGTCGATGGTCTGGCGCGCAGCAGCGCACGCGGATTCAGGCCAGCGCTGGTTACGTTCGCGCTGCAGTGCGTTTCTCTGTGAGCCGGTCGAGTTGCAGGTGGTGCCCAAGGCCCGACCGGCGTTGCGCAGCGATCAGGCCTTGCTGGCGGCCAGATAGGCACCGAGGCGTCGGCCCATTTCTTCACCCAGTGCCTGCAAGCCGCTGAGCGGACGAACCATCACTTCGAAATCGACGATTTTCCCCTGCTCGTTGAAGCGGATCATGTCGATGCCCTTGAGCTGTTTCTCGCCGACCCTGGCGCTGAACTCGAGGATGACATTCAAGCCGTCGGCGGTCGCCAGTTCACGGTGATAGGTAAAGTCTTCGAACACCTGGGACACCGTGTTGAGGATCATCGATACCACCGGCGCGCCCGGATACGGTGTGTGCGCCATCGGTGAACGGAACACCGCTTGCGGATCCAGCAACGTCGGCAAGGACTTCAAATCGCCAGTGCGGATCATCGCGTGCCACAGGCTCAAGGACTCCGCGGCTTTGGGGTGCAGTTGCAGTTCAGACATATTCAACTCCTGTTTTTTTGTTGTTGTTCAAAGCTTGCCTGATGCGGGTTTACCCAGTTGGCGGGCAATGACCTGCGCGGCGTCATCTGCCCAGAGGCTGTAGATGGCCGGCCCCGGATGAAAACCGTCCCGCGCCATCGAACCGGCCACGGGGGCCAGGTCGGTTGTCAGCATCGTACAGTGATCTTCGCGGCTTGCCAGTTGCGCCAGGCGTGTATTGAAACGCGCCGCCCGATTGCCCAGATACCAGCGCAGCGGTTGCGGCAACGCAGGAAACAGATGCATGGGCGGGACAGGGGACATCACGATCTGCCTGGCTGCGAATCGGCCGCGCAGCACAGCCAATAACTGTTGTTGCCGGGCGATCCACTGATCAACCGTCAGTGTACTGGTGACATCGTTGACCCCAATCGACAGCAGCACTACATCAAAGACCTGCGGTGGCTGCTGCTCAAGCATTTCAAGTAACGCCTGCGAGTCTAGACCCGAACGTGCCCAGAGGCTCCATCTCACCTGGTAATCCCTGGCCAAGCGACTGACCAGTTGCCCGCTCAAGGCCTCGGCCTGGGTCGACGCCCCGACACCCGCGGCGGCACTGTCGCCCAGTATCAACAGGCGCAGGACCTCACCACTGCCCGCCATACCCTGGCGCTCCCCCTCGGCTTCGGGCAGTTTCGGCGTAACCCGCCGCGTGTACGCACCCTGCATCAGCAACACAGGGCCGAGCATGATTTTGGCCAGCGCTTCGGTCTTGCTCATGGGAGAGATCCGCAGAAAGGAGGCATAGGTTCGCTTAAAAACCGCCCACGAAAAAGCCCCGAATCAATCGAGGCTTGGTGTTTTTTTGCTGGTGTTCGGCGTTATTTGAACAGTTCGGAGTGACTGTCGAGGTCGATAAATGTGAGCAGGTCGGGGCGTGTGTGCTGATAGATCAGCGAGAAGTCACCACCCATATGGCATTCTCGAAAACCGCTCCAATCTCCCGACAACGCGTGATCAAGGTAGTTTGCTGGTAACGGCTCTCCCAAGAAAAGCATGACCATTACCTGACGAACCTCATTCATATTGCGTCGGCCGGCACGCTTGTAGCGTTCCCACGACTTCTTGAACTCCGAGGTCTGTACACACTGCTTTGGCAGTTCAGCGCGTTTTTGTTTTTTCTCCGGTTTCGCCATCAACATCCCTCAGCATTTCGTCTATCGAGCCGAACCGCTGACGAATTTCGCGTGCTTGCATCATGGCGCGAGCCGTTTTCTCGGAAGGGACGCGAACTTCAAACGGTAGTCCCTGAGTCGCGACAACCTGACGAAGAAAAAGACGCATGGCGTCACTGATGCTCAAGCCGCACGCACTCAAAACTTCGGTAGCTCGTGCTTTCAAATCCTCATCAATACGGCAACGCACGTCAGTCGTTTTCAGTAATGCACCCATGGCAGTGACCTCATTATTAATTTGTAGCTACATCAGCGCTACCTCCGGCATTCTGGTTGAGCAGGGGGTTCAGGGTCAACTGCAGCATGATGGGTGGTTGAAAGCGTGTCTCCCGGCTGAGTTCCCAAACCGATATTTCAACGGTTACCGCTCGTTTTGAATATCAGCCTGATCCTTGTTTTGTATGGGATGGGGCTCGATCTCGTGCAGGAAATTGCCATGGGCGAAAGTCCCTTTTTCAACGTGCACGAAAAAGCCCGGCTGATCAGGCCGGGCTTTTTTGGCTGTTGCGGTGTAGCTATTTATTTAGGCGACGGTGTTGCCATTCAGGCGGTCGGAACCATCGGCGGCGACGGTGTTGCCTTGCAGGCGGTCGGAGCCATCGG
The DNA here is from genome assembly GCF_004307665.1 of Pseudomonas sp. Sample_16. NCBI lineage: Bacteria > Pseudomonadati > Pseudomonadota > Gammaproteobacteria > Pseudomonadales > Pseudomonadaceae > Pseudomonas > Pseudomonas sp. Sample_16. The sequence continues at coordinate 61,825 of NZ_RCOB01000009.1, read as the reverse complement.
CGGCGACGGTGTTGCCTTGCAGGCGGTCGGAGCCATCGGCAGCGACGGTGTTGCCTTGCAGGCGATCGGAACCATCGGCGGCGACGCGGTTTTCGATCAGGCGATCGGAACCGCCTTCTGCGACACGATTCTGGATCAGACGATCCGAACCCCCTTCAGCCACACGATTTTCAATCAGTCGATCCGAGCCGCCTTCAGCGACTACAGGTTGAACAGAGGTCGCGGCAAATGCGTTGATTGCGAAAACCGAGAAAGCGATGCTGAGGATGGTTTGGCGTTTCATGATCGTGTGCTCCGGGGTGTTGTTGGTTGGTATGGAGCCAATGTTACGCCGTGCAGTTTTTAAGAGAACTTCATTGAATCAATGGTGACTATCGACGCAGTCAATGGATGCGGTCATTGATCCGTCACGCACAATTCACCGGTTGCGCGGATCAATGCCTGGCCATGCAGGGCATCCTTGATCAGGCTGGCGCGATGTTCGGCCAGCCAGTTAGGGCATTCCGGGTCGACGCGATAGGGCATGAAATCGGCGTATTGCTGCAACAGGCGGACTTGCAGCATATCCAGTTTTGGCCGGATTTGACTCAGGTCGGGCCGTGGCACGTCGGGTGCCTTGCGGGCGGCTTGCCAGACAGCGAGCAGCCCATACTGCACCAGTTTGTTGGCTTCGATCTGCGCCGCAACCAATTCGGCCGCTTCGTCCGGGTCAAGTTTTTGCTGAACCGCCTGCTTGCGGGCGTTGGCAATGACTTGCGCTTCGCGGGCTGTATCCTGGATTGGCTTGCCACTGTCCCACTTGGTCAGCGCCACCTGATCGGCAATATTCAGGCGCTCATTGATGGTTGCCAGTAACGGTTGCAGGGCATCGGGGGCAGGGGAAGGGGCAGCGTGAGCAGCTGCGGCGACCAAGCCGAGCAGGGCGCCGCTCAGCAGTTGCGGCAAGCGTGGGCAGTGGAACATAAGCAAACCTCTTGGGCATGGGATGCGCATCAGGTCTTATGTATCACAGCACAGACGTTGGTACGAAGCTCAATGGTGTAATCAATCTGTTACAGCCGCAGCCAATAACTGCTCGATCTGCGCCAGTTCCCAGGTGCTGAGCAAGCTCACCGGATCGGTGCCGAAACGTTGCCCTCCATCGAAAATCCGCCCGTCCGCACTCTGGCAGCCGAGGCAGTGGCGCAGGCGACCAGCGTCGATATCAAGGCGCAAACGCCAGCCATCGATATCGACCTGCACCATGCCAGGCTCAGATTGTTCATCAAGACGCTGGAGCGAGCGCAGGCCCAGGGCAGCGTCGCGCAATTGCTGGTAAACCTCGCGGGCAGTCAAGGGGGGCACAGGTGTCTCCGGGCAGTGGATGGAGCGACAGGATAAAGTGCACCCCCGCGACTGTCATTCTACGGCCTGTGCCTGTCGAGCACGCGGCGCCTCTTCGTCCCGCAGATGAAGGCTCATGCCGTCGCAACTTTGTGACCACTCCGTCAGCCACGAAGGCATTTGCATCGACTGTTCCGACAACCCCAGTTCGCGGGCAAATTCGCCGGGTCACCGTACCTTTCGCTGCACGGAACAGGCCGCGCATCACCACCCAGTTGCTGGCCGCACACGAAAAAGCCCGGCTGATCAGGCCGGGCTTTTTGCTGGGTACCGCGATGTTGCGATTGATTATGCAACGGTATTGCCTTGCAGGCGGTCGGAGCCATCGGCAGCGACTTCGTTGCCTTTCAGGCGGTCGGAACCGTCAGCGGCGACGGTGTTGCCTTGCAGGCGGTCGGAGCCATCGGCGGCGACTTCATTACCTTTCAAACGATCCGAACCATCAGCCGCTACAGCATTGCGTTTTTCCAGCAGGCGATCAGCGCCACCTTCAGCCACACGGCTTTCGATCAGTCGATCCGAGCCGCCTTCAGCGACGACGGGTTGAACAGAGGTCGCGGCAAAAGCGTTGATTGCGAAAACCGAGAAAGCGATGCTGAGGATGGTTTGGCGTTTCATGATCGTGTGCTCCGGGGTGTTGTTGGTTGGTATGGAGCTGATGTTACGCCGCGCAGTTTTTAAGAGAACTTCATTGATGTGATGGTGAACATCGACGGCATTGATAGAGCGGACGAGCTACCTCCCGTGGGCGTGATGATGCGGCCTGACCTGTCGTCGGCTGCACTGCCTGGGCACAAGCGTGGGGGTATCCTGTTTCTTCGCGGGTTTCACGCTCTGATCGGGAGGGTAAACCGATGCATGACTACTACGATTTGGGCACCTACAGCCGCCCGGTGACAACGAGTTCGCCACAAGCCCAGCTCTGGTTCGACCGCGGCCTGATGTGGTGCTACGGCTACAACCACGACGAGGCCATCCGCTGCTTTCACAAAGCCCTCGAACATGACCGCGAATGTGCGATGGCTTACTGGGGGATCGCCTATGCCAGCGGCCCCAACTACAACAAGCGTTGGGATGCTTTCATCGAGCAGGAACTCAAGGAGGCCGTGGCCCAGGCCCGGTTGGCGACGCAAATTGCATTGGTGCACCTGGACGGCGCAACGGCGGTGGAACAGGCGCTGATTCGCGCACTGCAGCAACGCTATCAGTCCGAGCAGGCCACGACCCTCGACGAACTCCTCACCTGGAACGATGCTTACGCCGCCGCCATGCGTGAGGTCTACCAAGCCTTTCCCGACGATCCGGATGTCACGGCACTGTTCGCTGAAGCGTTGATCGACCGCACGCCCTGGCAACTCTAGGACCTGAAAACCGGCACTCCGGCCCCCGGCGCCGACACGCTGGAAACTGTGGCCGTGCTGGAGCAGGCGCTGCAGCGCATGACTCAGAAGGGTGAGACACCGCACCCCGGCGTGCTGCATATGTATGTGCATACCATGGAAATGTCGCCGTACCCGGAACGGGCACTGCGCGCCGGCGACATGCTGCGGGACCTGGTGCCGGACGCCGGTCATTTGCGCCACATGCCGTCGCACATCGACGTGCTGTGCGGCGATTACCGTGGCGCGATGATCACCAACAGCCGCGCGATCGAGGTCGACAGCCAATACCTGGCGCAAGAAGGCCCGCTCAATTTCTACACCCTGTACCGATGCCACAACTACCACTTCAAACTCTATGCAGCGATGTTTCTCGGCCAGTATCAACCGGCGCTGGACGCTGCCGAACAGATGAGCGCGACGATCAAGGAAGAACTGCTGCGCGTTGAGCAACCGCCCATGGCCGACTGGCTGGAAGGCTTCGTTTCGATGAAGCTGCACGTGCAGATCCGCTTCGGCAAATGGCAGGACATTCTCGCAACGCCGTTACCCCACGATCCGGCGTTGTACTGCGTGACCACCGCCATACTGCATTACGCCAAAGGCGTGGCGCACGCGGCGTGCGGGCAGGTCGCTGCCGCTGAAGCCGAACAGCAGCACTTCCTCGAAGCCTGGGCACGGGTGCCGGACACTCGCTACCTGTTCAACAACACCTGCAACGACATCCTGGCCGTGGCCGGGGGCATGTTGCGCGGGGAAATCGAGTACCGCAAAGGTCATGTGGACGAGGCCTTCGCCCACCTGCGCGAGGCACAAGCGCTGGACGATCACTTGCCGTATGACGAGCCTTGGGGCTGGATGCAACCGGTACGCCACGCGCTTGGCGCCCTGTTGCTTGAGCAGGGCAGGGTAGAAGAAGCCTTGCAGGCCTATCGCGCCGATCTGGGACTGGATAACACACTCAGCCGGGCATCCTGGCATCTGGACAACGTCTGGAGCCTGCATGGTTATGTCGAATGCCTGACGCGCCTGGGGCGCGAGGCAGAAGCGGCGGCTGCAAAGATCCGCCTCGATCTGGCCATGGCCCGTGCCGATGTGGAGATATCGGCATCGTGTTTCTGCCGGGTCGGCCAGCGTTGTTGCCATTGAGCTGCCCGATCGGCAGGCAAGAAACGCCGCCTCAAGCCTCGCTGATCTGGCTGACGCTGGTGATCTGGCCGTTCCAGACCATCTCGTAATGGGCGCTCTGGATGATCGACGACACAGGTTTGGGCGTCATCAATGCCCAGCACAAGCTGCCCGGCAGACGCACCGAGTGATAGCGCAGCCCGGGGCAGCGAGCCTTCCTGATTTCCCGGCCCAGCACTCGTGACTGGCTGTAGTCGTCCGGCGCATAGATCGGGTCATGGGTCGGCAGGGTGGCCGCGTCCTTCATTCCCGCATCACCAAAAGTGCAGGTCAGCCCGCGAAACACAAAGCGTTCATAGTTCAGGCTTGGCACTTTCGACCAGTACAGGCTCTGGTGATACCGCACCTCGGCCAGCGCGGTTTCCATCGAGTCGGCAAGGTACAACACCCCAAAGCTGCCATCACTGAACCGCGAACCGGCCGGATTGACGTGCGTAAACGGCGCCGTCGCATAGGAACACCCGGGGATGCCGAACGGAATTTCACTTCGTGGAATCAGCTCCAGTTGACCCACTTCATTCTTCAGTCGGGGATTGACCAGCGCCTGAATCTCGAACAGCACGTCGAACTCGTCCGCGTCAGCCACGTCTTCGAACAAGGCAATCGGCGGAAACTTCGAGTTGACCAGCCGATACGCCTGCAACGGCTTGCCGGCAAACACCGGCAGCTCAGCCACCTTCACCACTGCGCGCCCCGCAGCACATCAATGCGCCGGAAGGTTTCGTACAACGAAATCATGTCGCCCTGGGCCATGATCTCCAGCGGGCTGCGGCCATTGAAAAACTCGTTGTCATTGGCCATCGACGGGAAACCGTAGACGTTCTCGGGGTTATCGAACACCAGGCGCAGGGTGGCGTGAATGTTCAGCACAAAACTGATGCGCTGCATCTGGTCTGCATCCAGCGCCACTGACCAGTCAGGGTCACGCTGCCGTGCGCGGGTGTAGGTGCTGCGGGAAATGCGCAGAATGTGACACGCCTGCTCGCTGCTGGCCTGCCATTTTTCCAAAATGCTCACGGCGGCACGCAGCCCGGTGACGCACTGGTTTTTGCTGAACGATTGCGCTTGCGCGGCGACGGCCATGTTCGTTACCTGACTGAGTCCATAGACACAAAATTAGGCATTATGAATCTATAGATCAAGTGGCATGCGACCAGCGGCCTAAGGGCTGTCTGTCACTCCGGCATGCCCGCCAACCGCAGTCCGTCGGCGAACAGCGCGAGATCCACAGGCCGCTGGATCGGCAGCCAGTCCTGGAGGTTGCACAGGCGCAACGTTGGGTCCTGCTCACGCAGGCGTTGCATCGCCAGTGTCGCCTTATCCATTCGGTCGCCGAAGGCATGGCTGGCCGCCAGCAGCGCCGCGGCGGGAAGCAGGCTGGGCAGGTTGCCCAGTGCCTTTTCCGCCCAGTGGGCGGCGGCATCGAATTGACCGGCGAAGAAATTCGCGAGCGCCATCCCGACTTGCATTCTGAACATTTCCGGATCCAGCGGACTCAAGCGCACGGCATGGCTCAAATCCTTGATGGCCATGTCTGTTTCACCGTGCAATGCGCGCAGGATGCCGCCCAGGTACCAGGCGGGTGCCAGATTGGGATTGAGCAGCCTGGCCCTGTCGAGCAGGGCGATGCCGCTGTCCACTTCACCCGCGAGATGGGCCAGTGCATGGCCGCCACGGGTCAATGCAACCGCATCATCGCGGCCCAAAGCCACCGCCAGGCGCGCCAGGCGAATGCCCTCGGCGATCTCGCCAGGTCGATCGGCCATCCAGCCATTGAGCTTGCGCCAGAAGTGGCACCAGGCGGACATGCCATAGGCCGAGGAAAATTCCGGGTCGAGCTCGATCGCTGTGTAGAACATCGGCAACGCCTGCTCGATGGCTTCGCGGCTGCCGCTGTGCAGATTGGCCATGGCGCGCAAATAGTAATCGTAGGCGCCCAGGCTTTCCGTCGGCTTGCGTTTGGCGCGCTCGATTTCTGCCTGTTCCAGTTGCGGCGCGATGGCGCCGACCACGCTTTCGGTGATGCGATCCTGCAACTCGAAGATGTCGTCGAGCAAACCTTCGAAGCGCTCCGCCCAGATATGCGTCCCGCTTGTCGCGTCGATCAGCTGTCCGGTGATGCGCACCTTGTTTGCGCATTTGCGCACGCTGCCTTCAAGCACATAACGCACTCCCAATTCCTGGCCTACACCCTGAGCGTCCACTGACCGGCCCTTGTAGGTGAAGCTGGAGTTGCGCGCGATGACGAACAGCCAGCGGATACGCGACAGCGCGGCGATGATGTCTTCCACGACGCCGTCAGCGAAGTATTCCTGCTCCGGATCGCCGCTCAGGTTATGGAAAGGCAGGACCGTAATCGAGGGTTTGTCCGGCAGGGCGAGAACAGCAGGGGATGCTTGCCTGGGGGGCACGGGCTGTCGATCAAGGTCGGCTGGTGGCGCTTGTCCGCTGTCGTCGACCCTGACCTGTCCGACGAAACGGTAACCCTTGCGGGCCACCGTGCGCACCAGACGCTGTTCTTCGCCGGTATCGCCGATAGCCTTGCGCACTGCGTTGATGTGGCTGGTGATCGTTGACTCCGAGACGATCCGACCGCTCCACACCCCTTCAAGCAATTCGTCCTTGCTGACCACGCGATCGGGGTTGCTGACCAACAGCAGCAACAGATCGAAGACCTGCGGGCCGACAGCGACGGCCTGCCCGCGCAAAGTCAGTTCCCGGCGATCCTGATTGAGCACGAAATCATCAAATGCGAACTGCAACGTGAGCTTCCCCTGGCGCAGCGCCTTCGACTCCGTGTCCCAGGCGATTGTCGATTGAACGTTAATGATACGGCAGCTCAAAAGCCGCTGCACCGTCTGCGATCCGGGCGGTTGGACAGCCGCTTTGGACATAAATCCAAGGATTCGCCAAGACAAAGCCAAGGCCGGCGCAAGGACTCGGTCCGGATGCCCAGGCATTCTTGTTCCACACCGACGCAACGGTTGCAGTCGACAAATGGAGAAAACCCATGAAGATCGTCGTCATCGGAGGCTCCGGCCTCATCGGATCGAAACTTGTGAACATCCTTCAGGAACGCGGGCATGACGTGCTCGCCGCCAGCCCGAGCACAGGCGTGAACAGCATCACCCGCGAAGGCCTGGCCGAAGCGATGGATGGTGCTGATGTCGTGGTGGACGTGGCGAACGCGCCGTCGTGGGAAGATCAGGCCGTTCTCGATTTCTTCGAAACCTCGAGCCGCAACCTGCTGGCCGCCGAAGCGGCTGCCGGGGTTCGCCATCATGTCGCGTTGTCGATTGTCGGCACTGATCGGTTGCCCGATAACGGTTACTTCCGGGCCAAGGTCGCGCAAGAAAAACTGATCAAGGCGTCCGGCATTCCTTACACGCTGCTGCGGGCCACGCAGTTCTTCGAGTTCGTCGGCGGCATTGCCCAATCGTTCGCCGTCGGTGACGCGATTTACGCTTCGCCGGCGCTGATTCAGCCAATGGCGTCTGATGACGTCGTGGCAGCGCTGGCCGACGTGGTGCTGGCGGCACCGGTCAATGGCACGGTCGAAGTCGCAGGTCCCGAAGCCTTGCCGATCGACGAACTGGTCAGGCGCTTCCTGCGGGCCACCCAGGACAACCGCAAGGTCGTTGCGGACGTGAACGCACGTTACTTCGGCTCCGTGCTCGACGACCAATCGCTGACCGCCGGCAAGAACGCACGCCTGGGCGCCATCCGCTTCGAAGACTGGCTCGCTCAGTCCTCGACCCGATAACCCTGCGCATCATCACTTTCGCATCCACGAAGGAGCAATCACCATGGTTACTCGTCTGCTGTTAGCCGCTGTCTTTGCAACGCTGTCGATCGGTGCAGCGTCGGTTTCGGCCGCTGAGCCACCCCCCGGCAAGGTGACCGTCGTGTTCGACCGTCCCATTCCCAACATCCCCGGCAAGAGCATGAAAGGTGTGATGGTCGAGTATGGGCCAGGCGCCGCATCGCCAGCCCACACCCATCCGAAAACCGCATTCATCTATGCCACGGTCCTCGAGGGCTCGTTCCGCATCAAGATCAAAGGCGAGCCTGAAAAGATCTACCGTGTCGGCGAAAATTTCGTAGAAGAGCCGGGTTCCGTGCACGAAGTCAGCGCCAACGCCAGCGACACCGAACCTGCGCGCCTGTTGGCGGTGTTCGTGGTCGACAGCGGTGATATGCCGCTGGTGACACCGATCAAAAAGTGAGCCGGACTCATCGATACGCGACGGCCGGGTGGCAGGTCACTGCCGCCCTGTGGTCGCGGTTGGCGTGGTAATGAATTCGTGCCGTTTAGCCCAACGAGGTACGGGTAGAAGCGCTTCGAGACGGGATTCGATTTGGCGTCAGCATGTGTTTTCAGTGACGCTGGAGGAGGGCGGCTTCGATGCAGTTGAGCAACCTGTCGGCGTCACAGGGTTTGGGCAGGCAGGCAATCAGCTCTGGGGAATGGGAGCCCAGGGGCGGAGCCGCTCCTGGATAGGCAGTGATTAAAATTGTAGGGATGTGGTAACCCGTCGCGATGAGACGCTCAAGCATCTCCACGCCGCTCATCCCCGGCATCTGGATGTCGGAAACCAGGCAATCTGTTTCAGTGGTGGCGTTGGCGTCGAGGAACTCCACGGCGCTGCAATAGGTTCGGGTTTTGTAGCCACTGGATCGCACCAGGCTTTCCAGGGCACCGCGGACGGAATCGTCATCATCGACGATGGCAATGGTGGTTGCAGTGCGCATCGGGGTGTTTTGCGTCATGTGGTCTGGCTCGTGAATGCGCCTGTCGTTACTACACGATACGCGGTACTGAAAGGGGGAAAAGTATATCTATGTATAGGTCGCTAAGATCTAAGTGTTGATGTACCACCGACCATTCAATGACATCGTGGGCGGTGTTCAATTGCTCATATGGCGAGCATGCGTACTTGGCGCGTGCCAATAAACAGCTAATCTGAAGCGGCGCGACGCTTCCGGATGGCTGATCCGACGGCAAATGCCAGGCAAAACACGACTTTTGTTCCCTCTGCGATGGATAACAACATGCAAATTCTTTGGGACGATGGTGAGCGTATCTTCTGTCGGGAATTACGCTCCAGTGCTGGCGGTGAAAGCCACGTTCTGGTGGCGCGTCCCGCTGCCGAACAGCCGCTGCCGGCCTGTCTTGGCCGTCTCGCCCATGAATTTGCATTAAAGGATGAGCTGGAAGGCAGTTGGGCGGTACGGCCGCTTGAAATGCTGCGTGAAGCCGGGCAGATGCAACTGGTGCTCGAAGACCCCGGTGGCGAGCCGCTGGTTCGGTTGCTGGAGGCGCCCATGGACATCACCAGCTTTTTGTATCACGCCATTGGCATTGCAGTGGTCCTGGGCAAGCTTCATCAGCGTGGACTTGTGCATAAAGACATCAAGCCCAGTCATATCCTGGTGAACTGTGCCGACGGGCAGGCCCGGCTCACCGGATTCGGTCTTGCTTCACGGCTGCCCCGCGAGCGGCACGCGCCGGAGACCATCGCCGGTACGCTCGCCTACATGGCGCCTGAGCAGACCGGCCGGATGAATCGCTCGATCGATTCGCGCAGCGATCTCTATTCCTTCGGCGTCACCCTGTACCAGATGCTGACCGGCTCGCTGCCGTTCACCGCCACCGACCCGATCGAGTGGGTGCATTGCCACATCGCGAAGAAACCGCTGCCACCGAGCTCGCGCGTTGAAAGCGTTCCCGAAGCACTGTCCGACCTCGTCATGAAACTGCTCGCCAAAACCGCCGAGGATCGCTATCAGACGGCGGCGGGCGTTGAGCATGACCTGCGCAGATGCCTGGCCGACTGGCAGCAACAGCGCCAGATCAATGCATTTACCCTGAGCGAACACGGCACCTGCGACCGCTTGCTGATTCCCGAGAAACTGTACGGGCGCGAGCGGGAGGTTGACAAGCTGGTTGCCGCGTTCGGCCGAATCGTTGAAAACGGCGCGCCGGAGCTGGTGCTGGTCACCGGCTATTCCGGCATCGGCAAGTCGTCGGTGGTCAACGAATTGCACAAAGTGCTGGTACCACCGCGCGGAATCTTCGCCTCCGGCAAGTTCGATCAGTACCGGCGCGACGTCCCCTATTCGACGCTGGTGCAGGCGTTTCAAAGCCTGGTGCGCTCGCTGCTGGGCAAGAACGATACGGAGTTGGCGAACTGGCGTGAGGCCTTGCAACAGGCGCTGGATGCCAATGCGCGGCTCATGACCGACCTCATCCCGGAACTCAAGCTGATCATCGGCGAGCCGCCACTGGTCCCGGCCCTGGACCCGCAACAGGCGCAGCGGCGTTTCCTTCTGGTGTTCCGGCGCTTTATCGGCGTTTTTGCCCGGGCCGAACACCCGCTCGCCCTGTTTCTCGACGATTTGCAGTGGCTCGATGCGGCGACACTCGATCTGCTGGAAGACCTGCTGACCAGTCCGGATGTGCGCCACCTGATGCTGGTAGGCGCCTATCGCAGCAACGAAGTGGATGGCACGCACCCGCTGTCGAGTAAACTCAGGGCCATTCGCAATGCGGGCGGTCGGGTCGATGAAATCACCCTGGCGCCCTTGGCCAAGTCGCACATCGAACAGTTGATCGCCGAGGCGCTGCATGCCGAGGTGGCGCGTATCGAGCCTCTGGCGCAGTTGGTATTGGACAAAACCGCCGGCAATCCCTTCTTCGTGATCCAGTTTTTGCAAGCGCTCGCCGAGGAGCAACTGCTGACGTTCGATCATGAGGCGCGGCGCTGGTGCTGGGATCCGGATCGTATCCATGCCAAGGGTTATACCGAGAACATCGTCGACCTTATGGTCGATAAACTGTCCCGCTTGAAGGCCGAGACACAGCAGGCGTTGCAGCAACTTGCCTGTCTGGGGCACGTTGCCGGCATCACCGCGCTTTCGACTGCCATGGGCGTACCCAAGGCGCAGGTTCGTACCGTGTTGTGGGAGGCGATCCGCCAGGAACTGGTCGAACGGCTGGACGATGCCTATGGTTTTGTCCATGACCGCATCCATGAAGCCGCTTATTCACTGATCCCCAAGGACTCACGCGCCCAGGCCCACCTGAGAATCGGCCGGCTGCTGGCGTCGCAGACGCCTGCAGAGGATCTGGAAGCGTCAATCTTTGAAATCGTCGGCCAGCTTAATCTCGGCGCGTCGCTGCTCGCTGAGCGGGGCGAGCGGGAGCAATTGGCCGAGTTCAACCTGATTGCAGGCCAGCGTGCCAAGGCTTCGACTGCATACGCTTCCGCGCTTAATTATCTGAGCATGGGTGTGCAATTATCGGGTGAAGACTGCTGGGGGCGCCGGCATGGGCTGATCTTTGCACTGGAGTTGAACAGGGCCGAATGCGAACTCCTGACCGGTCAACTCGCTATCGCGAACGAACGTCTGACGGCGCTTTCGGCGCGCGCCATAACGGTGACAGAGCGAGCCAGCGTTGCTTGTCTGCAAATGGACGTCTACCTGCTTCTGGACCGCAGCGATGCTGCGGTCGCTGTCTGTCTCGCTTACCTGCAGCATGTGGGTATCAAGTGGTCGGCACATCCGAGTGACGATGAAGTGCGGCGTGAGTATGACCACATCGGGTCGTTGCTGGGGGATCGGGCAATCGAGGAACTTATCGATCTGCCGTTGATGACTGATCCGACGTCCCTTGTGACAGTCAATGCACTGGGCAAACTCTTCGCGCCTGCCTTACAAACCGATGCGAACCTGACGGACCTGCTGATTTGCAAGGCGGTCAGCCTGAGCCTCGAGTGGGGTAACTGCGATGCGTCGTGTGTGCTCTACGCCAACGTGTTCAGGGTCGCCGGTCGGCGGTTCGGCGACTACCAGATAGGCTTTCGATTCGGTCAGTTGGGTTGCGACCTGGTTGAACAGCGCGGCCTGACTCGATTCGAGGCCAGTACCTATCTGTGCTTCTCGTGTTTCGCTGTGCGCTGGATGAAACCCGTAAAGCAATGCCGCGACCTGCTGCGCCGTTCGTTTGTGGCGGCGAACCGTATCGGTGATCTGCCCTATGGCGCCTATGCCGGCAACAATCTCACTGCCGACTTGCTCTTCGCCGGCGAGCCGTTGTCCGAGGTGCAAGGTGAGTCTGAACAGGGGCTGGCTTACGCCAGGAAGGTGCGCTTCGGTTTGGTGGTTGATTTTATCGTCACACAATTGAAGCTGATCCGGATGTTGAGAGGCCTGACGCCTACCTTCGGTCGTCTTGATGAAGGCGAGTTGAGTGAGCAAGGCACCGAAGCCCACTTGTCCAGTAGCCCGGATCTGGTATTGGCTGAGTGCTTGTACTGGGTCCGCAAACTGCAGGCTCGCTACCTCGCCGATGAACCTGAAGCGGCCATGAAAGCCGCCGCCAAGGCGCAGCGGTTACTCTGGGTTTGTCAGGCGTTCTTCGAGGAAGCCGAGTTTTATTTCTATGATGCACTGGCCCGTGCAGCCTGCTGCGATGGCACCCCGGTGAGCGAGCAAGCGGAACATCTGCTCGCCATGGCGGCTGACTGTCGGCAACTGCAGACCTGGGCGGAACAGTGCCCGGAAAACTTTGCCAGCAGGGCAACTTTGGTCGGTGCTGAAATTGCCCGAATCGAGGGGCGTGTGGTTGATGCCGAATTGTTGTACGAGCAAGCGATTCACCAGGCACAGGAGACCGGCTTTGTCCATATAGAGGCGCTTGCCAGCGAACTTGCATCACGCTTCTACGCCAAGCGCGGTCTGGTCAGGATTGCCCATGCCTATCTGCAGGACGCCCGCTACGGCTATTTACGTTGGGGCGCCGATGGCAAGGTGCGGCAGCTGGACGCAAAGTATCCTTCGCTGAGATCCGAAGAACACAGGCTCGGCCCGACCACCACCATGGCCGCGGCGGTCGAACACCTGGACCTTGCCACGGTACTCAAGGTGTCCCAGGCCCTGTCGGGTGAAATCATGCTGGAAAAACTCATCGATACGGTCATGTTCACCGCCATCGAACAGGCCGGTGCCGAACGGGGGTTGTTGATCCTGACGGAAGGGGCAGAGCTGCGCATAGCAGCACAAGTCACCAGCGACAATACAACGCAATTGAGCGATTCACCGGTCAGCGCGCAGTTGTTGCCGGAGTCTGTTCTCTATCATGTGTTGCGCACCCGCGAGAGTCTTGTGCTCGACGATGCCGCGGCCGAGGCGATGTTTGCTACCGACCCCTACATTCGTCAGCAGTGTGCACGGTCGATTCTCTGCCTGCCCCTGATGATCCAGGCCAAGTTGGTGGGGGCGCTCTACCTCGAAAACAATCTGACCGCCAGGGTGTTCAGCCCCGACCGGATCGCCGTGCTCAAACTGGTGGCGTCGCAGGCGGCGATCTCGCTGGAAAATGCTCGTTTGTACCGCGAGGTCGCAGAGCGCGAGGCAAAAATCCGGCGTCTGGTGGACGCCAACATCATTGGCATTGTCGTATGGAACGCCGAAGGTGACATCGTCGAGGCCAATGATGCGTTCCTGCGCATGCTGGGCTTCACTCGCGAGGATCTTGTCTCGGGCCGCATGAGCTGGCGTGAGATGACGGTGCCGGAGTATCGCGAAGCCAGCGAGCGCTCCATGCTGGAGGCGGTACAAACCGGCCACGCCCAACCCTTCGAAAAGGAATACTTCAAAAAGGATGGCAGTCGACTGCCAGTCATTGTGGGGCTGGCCATGTTTGAAGCGGACAGCAAGGAAGGCGTGGCTTTCGTGCTGGACCTGAGCGAACGCAAGCAGGCGGAAGAAAAAATCCGCGAAAGCGAACGACGCTATCGTGAGGTGCAGACCGAGTTGTCCCACGCCAACCGCGTCGCGACCATGGGCCAGCTCGTGGCGTCGATCGCTCACGAAGTCAACCAGCCGATTGCTGCCGCCATCCTCAACGCCAATGCCGCGCAGCGCTGGTTGAATATCCAGCCACCTGAACTCGACGAAGTCCGTCATGTGCTCAGCCGCCTGATCGAGGATGCCAACCGGGCAGCGGATGTACTGGGGCGGATCCGCGGGCACATCCGCAAGGCGCCGCCGCAGAAAGGGCCGGTGGACATCAACGCGGCCATTGGCGAAATGATCGGCTTTACCCGTAGCCAGATCATGAAAAGTGGCACTGTATTGCAGACCCAGCTCACCGATGGACTGCCACTGGTTGAAGGCGATCGTGTCGAGCTGCAACAAGTGCTGCTGAACCTGATCATGAACGCCCTGGAAGCCATGAGCAGTACCAAGGAAGGCGAGCGGCAATTGCAGATCAGCGTGGTGCCGGGCGATGCCGGCTATTTGCGGGTCAGCGTCAGTGATTCAGGCCCGGGATTTCCCGTGGACAACACCGACCAGGTATTCACCTCGTTCTACACCACCAAGCCGACTGGCCTGGGGTTGGGTTTGTCGATCTGTCGCTCGATCATCGAAGCCCATGGCGGGCGTTTATGGGCAGGTGCCAACCAGCCTTGCGGGGCCACTGTCCAGTTCACGCTGCCGGTGCTGCAGGGCTGACTTAATACTTAAGTTTAAGTGGGGCATATTAATGGTTCGAACGAACTAATCGCAGGTACAAATGAAGCTCCGCAACCCCGGCGATATATTGAGCCTCAAGGGTTGCGGAGAACTTTATCGTGAAAAGCTCAATAGCCAATGTCATCGAAAAGTGTTCATTTCTGCGTGCAAAAGCATTGCAAGCAGTGGCGCTGATAACCGCCGTTTTCAACCGGGTGTCAGATGCTCGCCTGTTACAGAACTACCTGTGCGCCGAACCGCTGATAAACATCGAACGGTCACTGAGCCAAGTGCCAGTGGGCTCGCATCTGATCAGTCCGCGCCGGTTTTACGTCCATCATGGGATCTACCTTGGAGGCGGCTGTGTCGCCCATTACGCCGGGTACAGCAGTTCAATCAAACCGGGGCCGATCGAGGTGACTGATCTGGACAGTTTCGCCAGCGGCAAACCCGTCTGGGTACTGCGGGAACATTGCGAATATTCCAGCGATGAAATCGTCAGTCGCGCGCGCTCGAGAGTCGGTGAACGCCATTACCGGATTTTCTCCAATAACTGCGAACACTTTTGCAGTTGGTGCACTCGCGGGAAAAGTTACAGTACCCAGGTCGACGCGCTACTGCGTTCGCCACGGGGTTTTTTCTCGTTGATTTCAGCGTTGCAGCCGCGTTTTATTGCATAGCTTCAAGTGCCTGGCTGTGCTGCTGGCACTTGGCAGGAAAGGCATCCCAGACACCCAATCAGGCTGTGCTACACTTTTTTTTCCTCAATTTTCCGAAGAGTTCCATGCATGAGCGCACCCTCCAGTGAGCCGCAAAGCAATGGTTCTATTGTGTACGTGGTCGATGACGACGCCTCCATTCGCGATGCATTGAGCAATCTATTGCGCTCTGCCGGCATCCGTGTCGAAACCTTCGCTTCAACCACGGAGTTTCTCCTTCAGCCAAAGACCGCGAGCGCCAGTTGCCTGGTCCTCGATGTGCGCCTGCAAGGCAATAGTGGCCTGGATTTCCAGCGTCAACTGGTTGAGTCAAACACCGCGATCCCGATTATTTTCATCACGGGCCATGGCGATATCGAGATGTCGGTCAAGGCGATGAAAGCAGGGGCCGTGGATTTTCTGGCAAAACCGTTTCGTGAACAGGACCTGCTCGACGCGGTGTCGTCTGCGCTGCAAACCGATATCAAGCGCCGGGAACTCGAACGGCAATCTTCGAACCTGCATGCCGACTACCAGTCACTGACGGTCCGGGAAAAAGAAGTCATGGCCCTTGCCGTAAGAGGCCTGATGAACAAGCAGATCGCTGGTGAGATGAATCTGAGCGAAATCACCATCAAGATCCACCGCTCCCATGCCATGAAAAAGATGCACGCGCGGTCCTTTGCCGACCTGGTTCGCATGGCGGAAGCGTTGGGGGTAGGGCATAGTTGTTGAGTTGCGTCGCACGGTTGTTCTGTTCAACAAATCGCGAATAACTGGCTGCCCGTCTCACGGTCGTCATTCAAACCAATAAAGTTGTTGAAAAAAAACACTGTAAGCTTTAAATGGGAAGATAACTGGCACTTTGCTAGCAGTTGGTCAGTATCGCCAGTTTTTGGCTCAGGGAGCGCTGATGAGTTTTGCCGGATTGACCGACTCCCCACGGCAATCGTTCGATTGCGAAACAGCTTCACCTCAATCAAACGACAATCCGGATCGGGTCGGTATGGCCGGCATTGGCCGTGACGACTCGCTTGAGCAGTTGCTCGGCCCGGCGTGTAACTGGAGCCACACCACCGCATGGGTGTTTTACCGCGCCGGTGAACAGCTGCATTGGGTCGGCCAAGGCAACCCGCAGCAGCAGTGGCCCTCAAACATCGAGCATCAAGCGTTTGAAGCCTTTTGCCAGGCCCGGCAGTTGCATTGCTGGCCGACCGGTAGAGGCGAAAGTGTGTTGGGCTGGCTACTTGCGCCGCAAACCGAGGCCGCGGATCCGGCACTCGCCGAGTTTGCCCTGCGTCTGGGCGTTCAGCTACAGACCAACACCCTTGCCCGTGCGCAGATTACTCAGCGTGTGTTGTATGAAATCACCTACCTGGCCAGTTCAACCCGCGACCGTTCCGTGTTTCTGGTGGGGGTGCACAAACTGCTGGCCAGTCTGATCGACGCCGAGAACTTCTATCTCGCGTTGTATGACCCGCACAGTGGCAAGATCGATTATCCGTATTACGTCGACATCATCGATGTTGATGCCGTGGAGTCTTCGCACTACGAATACCTTGATCCCGCGCGCCTGTCGTTGACCGGCCAAGTGTTGACCTCTGGCCAGCCATTGCTGATCGACGCCGCCGGGATCCTCGCGGCTCAGTCAGAAAAGCGTTTCTACTGTGTGGGTGATCGTCCCGAGTTCTGGATGGGCGCACCGTTGAAAAACGCCTCGGATGACGTGTTCGGCATGCTGGCGATGCAGGTCTACGATGTCTCCCGCATCTACAGCGCTGAAGATCGCGCGCTGTTTCTGGTGGTGGCGCGACACGTGGCGATGGCACTGGACCGGATTCTGCACCGCGAGGACCTGGAGCAGACGGTGATGCGCCGTACCCTGGAGCTTTCGGCGCTCAACGACGCCTTGCGCCAGGAAGTGGCGGAACGCGAGCGCGCCGAGCATCTACAGAGCGCATTGTTCCAGATCGCCGAACTGTCGAGCCAGCCAGGCGACATGGCTGAGTTGTTCCAAACCCTGCATGGCATCGTCGGTGACCTGCTGTTCGCGCAGAATTTCTATATTGCGCTGTTCGACGACGCCACCAGCGAAGTGACCTTTCCCTATTATGTGGATGAGCGGCAGACCATTTGCCCGGCGGCACGGCGAGGTCGCCGGGGCCTCACCGAGTATGTGATTCGCCAACGTCGGCCTTGCCTGATTGACGTCGGCGAGGCTGAACGACTGGCCGAAAACGGTGAAATCGAATTGGCCCGGGAGTCCGTCCGGTCCTATTCCTGGCTGGGCATTCCATTGTTCGATGGCGACGTCGTGCGCGGCGTGCTGGCGGTGCAAAGCTATACCTCGCAAGTGTGCTACACGCTGCGCGACCAGGAACTGCTGACGTTCGTGTCGCGACACATCGACACGGCGTTGTCGCGCCGCACCGCCGCCGAAGCGATCCATGCCGCCAACCTCAAACTCGAAGCCCGGGTGCAGAACCGCACCCGCGAGCTCGATCATGCCAATGCCAAACTGCAACACGAAAACTCCCACGATGCGCTGACCGGGCTTCCGAATCGCACCTACCTGCAACAGCGCCTCAATCTGGCCTGGTCGCGGTTCGGCAGCGAAGGCGGACACCTGGCGGTGATGTTCATCGATCTCGACCGCTTCAAGATGGTCAACGACAGTCTCGGCCATCATTTTGGCGACTTGCTGTTGATGCAAGCCGCTCACCGTCTGCGCGGCTGCCTGCGCGAAACCGACATGCTGGCGCGTCTGGGCGGCGATGAGTTTTCGGTGCTCGCGCCCGAGGCGTCGCTGGACGCGGTGATTGAAATCGCCGAGCGGATTCTGCTGGCGTTTGACTTGCCGTTTTTCATCAATGGCCATGAAGTTTTTTCGTCCTGCAGTATCGGAATTGTCAGCGCCGACAAGCAGTACCACAACGAGCCAGCCGACTTGCTGCGCGATGCCGATGCGGCGATGTACCGGGTCAAGAGTGCCGGGCGTGACAGCTACGCGGTGTTCAACCAGGAAGTGCGCCGCGAAGTGTCGGACCAGATGGAGCGGGAAGGGGCCTTGCGCAACGCCCTCAAGCGTACCGACGAATTACTCCCGTATTTCCAGCCGATTGTCAGCGTCGAAAGCGGCGAACTGCTGGCCCTTGAGGCGCTGATCCGCTGGCATCAGCCGGGCGGCCGGGTGATCGCACCGGGCGAGTTCTTGCCGGATGTAGAGGGGTTGCGCCTGATCGGCCGACTGGACCTGTACATGCTGGCCAGCATCGCCGCGATCCTTGCCCGGCCCGAGCATGCCAACTGGCCTGCGGTGCACGTCAATTGCTCCAGCTACAGCATGACGCGCCCGGATTTCGCCAATGATGTACTTGCCCTGTTGGCGCTGCACGGGGTCTCACCTTCACGGATCTGCCTGGAGTTGACCGAGGGGGCGTTGGTGGCTGAGCCGGCGATTGCCCAACAGACCATGCAGCAATTGGCCGACAACGGCATGTCGGTGGTGCTCGATGACTTCGGTGCAGGTTTTTCATCCCTGAGCTACGTGCATCAGTACCAATTCAGCGGCTTGAAAATCGACAAGTCGTTCATCCTTGAGCTGACCACCAGCCCGCGCAGTCGTGCAATCGTTCGGGCCATCGTGCGCATGGCCGAATCGCTGGGCCTGAGCGTGGTGGCCGAAGGCGTCGAGGATCAAGCCACGTTGGATCTGCTGCGCGAAATAGGCGCGGGGCAGGCCCAGGGGTATTACTTCGCCAGGCCGATGGGGCTGGAGACGTTGTTGTCGAGTGCTTTGATCGGTCGTTGATGACTACGCTGCCGTGTCGTTCCTTGTGGAAGCACGCACGAAAAAGCCCGGCTGATCAGGCCGGGCTTTTCGAGGTGTTGCGGGGAAGCGATTCAACTTTCAGGCAACGGTGTTGCCTTGCAGGCGGTCGGAGCCATCGGCAGCGACTTCGTTGCCTTTCAGGCGGTCGGAGCCATCGGCAGCGACGGTGTTGCCTTGCAGGCGGTCGGAACCATCGGCGGCGACTTCATTACCTTTCAAACGATCCGAACCATCAGCCGCTACAGCATTGCGTTTTTCCAGCAGGCGATCAGCGCCACCTTCAGCCACACGGCTTTCGATCAGTCGATCCGAGCCGCCTTCAGCGACGACGGGTTGAACAGAGGTCGCGGCAAAAGCGTTGATTGCGAAAACCGAGAAAGCGATGCTGAGGATGGTTTGGCGTTTCATGATCGTGTGCTCCGGGGGTGTATTTGGTTGGTATGGAGCCAATGTTACGCCGCGGATTTTTTAAGAGAACTTCATTGCCGTGATGGTGAACATCGACAGTATTGATAGGGCGTACGGCGTGACTACGCTGAGCATGATGATGAGGCGCGCCCTGGCAAACGCGGTTTCGTCGGCACATTGATTACATCGTGGATCATCTGTATTGCGCGGCCGCGCCATTATCAGCAATGCCAATCACGAATAGAGTCAGCCCGTCGATATGTCCACTGCATCGCCAAGGTGTCTCTCATGATTCAGAGCATTCTCAAAACGGCTTCTCTGGCGGCACTTTTTGTCGCAAGCGCAGGCGCGCCTTTTATTCAGGCACAACCATTGCCACTCGATAAAGTGGCTGCGTTACACAATGAAGAGGTGGAATGGCGCAGTTTTCCCGCATTCCCGAAAGAAGTGAAACTCGCTGTCGTGGCTGGCGACCCCAGTAAGCCGGCACCTTACGTGGTGCGAGTCAAAGTGCCGAATGGCACCCGGTTGATGCCCCATACCCATCCTGAAGATCGTATCTATACCGTCATGTCCGGGGTGTTCTATATCGGCTTTGGCACTGTTTTTGATCCGGACAAACTGGTTGCTTATGGCCCCGGAAGCGTCGTGATTTTGCCGGCCAATACGCCGCACTTTCATTGGGCGAAGTCAGGAGAGTACATCTCGCAGGTTTACGGCACGGGGCCGCTGGGGCTTGAATACATCGATAGCCATGATGATCCACGCAAGGCAGAAAAATGAGCAAGCCCTGAGCACGACGAACCCTGAAGGAGCGAGCTCGCCGGCGCAGGGCCGCGCTTCAAACCCTGCTCGGGGAGCCTGTACTTTTTCTGGCCTTCACCAACACGTTGAAGTCGTCGGCTTCAAGAGGCCGACTCAGAAAAAAGCCCTGGCCTTCATCGCACGATACCGCTTTGAGCAACTTCAAGTGCTCGGCGGTTTCTATCCCTTCTGCCGTCACGGTGAGCGATAAGGCGCGGCCCAATCCCACGATCGCCTGGATGATGGACTGATCATCTGTTTCTACCAGTTTGCTCAGAAAACTGCGGTCTATCTTCAGGCCGTCGAAGGGGAATGTGCGCAAATAACTCAGTGATGAATAACCCGTGCCGAAGTCGTCCATGGCTATTCGCACGCCCAGGCGCTTCAATGTACGCATGAGTTCCAGTGCGCCGGTGGCATCTTCGAGCATGACGTTTTCAGTGATCTCCAACTCCACCCGGGTAGGGTCGATTGCGGAGTCGTGCAGCGCTTTCTGCACGCGTTCCACCAAGTTGCCTCGCTTGAATTCGCTAGGTGAAAGGTTGACCGATACAAACAAATGTTCCGGCCACCCTGCGGCGCAACGGCAGGCCGTGTCGATGACCCAGTCGCTCAAGGAAAGAATCAGCCCGGACTCTTCAGCAATGAGAATAAAAGTATCCGGCGCTATCAAACCGCGCTCAGGGTGTTGCCACCGTACCAGCGCTTCGGCGCCGACCATCTCTCCGTCCGAGATCCGATAGCGCGGCTGGAAATGCAGTCGAAGTTCTCCATTCCTGATCGCGAAGCGCAGATCACTTTCCAGACGACGCCGCTCAATAATTCTGGCGTTCATGTCTCCCGCATAAAAACGCCAGGTGTTACGTCCCCCGGCCTTTGCTTCGTATAACGCGATATCGGCATAACGTAGCAACTCGCTCGCCTCGCATGCGTCGTTGGGTGCCATGGCAATGCCAATACTGGCGCTGACAAACACCTCTTGTTCACTGACCTCTATCGGTTGCTCGACGGACTCGATCAGACGGCGACAAAGGGTCTCGACTTCCTCCTGGGAACCGACATCGGTGAGTATCAGAACAAACTCGTCCCCACCAATACGGGCGACAAGGTCTCCGTGGCGAACGCATTCTGCCAAACGGCTCGAGACCTGATTGAGCACCAGATCGCCTGCTGCATGTCCTAGCAGGTCATTGACCGGTTTGAATCGATCAAGGTCCAGGCTTAGCATGACCAAGGGTTGTTCCACCGTCGGCACAGCTTTGAGTTTGCCATCCAGAAACTCTTGGAGACGGGTCCTGTTGGGCAGGCCGGTCAGGGCGTCATGCTGTGAGAGGAATTCGATTCGACGGCGAGCTTTGACTTCCTCCGTAACGTCGGTTGCCGTTCCCCGGAATCCTCCTCCCGCCATTGCTCGCGCTGATAGACGGGTGATTCGTTCCTGGCCATTTGTATCCAGGTAACGACACTGCACGCTGATGTCCGGCCGACGATTCGGAATACTGAGCCACTGAGAGACCGTGCCTAGCTCAGTGCGCAACAGATCATCCATTGCCGCACCAATCCATGCCTCCCGGGAAAGGCCTGTGACCTCTTCAAACCGCTCTGACAGATAAGTGAAGTGCCAGCCACCGTCCATTTCCCAGACCCAGTCCGAGCTGGCCTCAACGACATCGCGAAAGCGCGCCTCACTGGTGGCGAGGTCGGCCTGACTGCATTGCAGCGATAAATAGCTGGCATCAAGTGCCTGCGCAGCGGCGGTGGTTCGACGCAAGATAACCCACGTCATCAGGCACACCAACAGCGCAGCGATCCCCACAAGGGGCAGCCCGAGTGCGAGCAATTGCAGACCTGGCCTGTGCGGGCTCCAGTGCAGACTGCCTGCGGCACCGGTTTCACCCAAGGGGTACACAGATTGCGAGTGAATATCATCGGCAGTGGCCAAGTGCAGGCCTTCCACTCCGAAGTCCCGACCCATCGCTGCAAGTTTGGCGCTGTCCAACGGATCCACGAAAATCAGCACCGACGCCGATCTGTCATCAGTTTTAACCGTCGGATCGGTTCCCGGGGTAATGGCTGCTGCAGCGATCAGGGCGGGTATCCCTCCGATATTGACGAACGTAGTGGTAGGCGTTTCGGATTCGGCTCCCTCGCGGGCCTTGTCGAGAATTGCGTCGATGGACTGCTCGAGCCATTGTTCTGCTTCAACTGACACCTTCTCCCCGTCGACCACGGAATAAACGGTGCGATTGAGATCATTGACGACAAACAAGCCGCGAAATCCGAAGTCCGTGTAAAGAGTGGTGCCGATATTTTGTCGTACATACGCCCAGTCGGTGTCTACTTCAGTGTGCAAGTGCTTGTAAGCATCGCCCCAGAATGCGTAATCCTTGACGGTAGAGCGCAGCGAATTTTCCAACGATTGCACGGCCTTCCTGGTGTAGAACGCACTCTTGACTTCCTCCGCGCCATCCAGTTTTTGCGCAAGATAAACAAGCGAGCCGCACGCGAGCAAAAACACGCCTGCCAAAAGACCAACAAACTTGAACAGCGAAGCGCGGGTCAGGGCCACGCTTGAACGATTGGTTGGGGAACAAGAAATAGTGGGGAGATCGTTAGGCATAAATTCCCGGCAGTCGGTGAGAACAACTCATTTGCACACCAACTTATCGGCAGTGGACGCTAAAAGGTGAGTTGCCGTACGTCGCCAAACGACCGGCCGAGTCTGCCGAAGCGACGCAGGTTCCTGGTTATCGACGCTCACAGCGATGCAGCACCAGGGCGTAAACCAGAGGCGCGAATTGTCCGCACGCCGCGCTATCGCTGGCCCATCTCCCGACTCAGCAGCGGCCGCTGAAGGCTCGATCTGCGTGTCTTCCTGGAGACCGCCCAAGGGTCAGCTGAAGTCAGCAGCTTGGGTCAAAACCACATCGACACCAACAGCCGGCTGCGATAGTGGCGGTTTTTTCTTCAGGCATCCGTTTCTCCCTTGATGGCCAAAACGCTGCAAGGCACCTGATACAGAACATGCTCCGTGGTACTGCCAACCAGCTTGTCCACGCCTTTGTGATGGGTATTTCCCATCACGAAGACATCCGCTCGAGTATGCGTGGCAAAGTCGGCCATTGCTTTGGTTGGCGGTCCTGCAATGAAGTGTTGTCGCTCAGGTGGCACGCCGTGGCGCGCCGCCAAGGCAATGAAGCATTTTTCGAGTGACCGGCGCACGTCGTTGCTGAAGCCTGGCATCGTCACGGCGCCAGCGCCTGCATCAGAGAAATGTGTGTGTGTCAGTTCATAGGCATACAGCAGGTGCAATTCAGCATCACACTGCGTCGCCAATTCGTTCGCCGCCTGAATGACACTGTCGTTGATTCCGCTGATCTGACCCTCTGGATGCGATGGGTCAACCGCTGCCACGATTACCCGAGGAAGCGGACACCTGACTTCGCTGACCAGATGTATGGGCGTGGGACATTCGCGCAACAACTGCCAATCCAAAGGCGTGACGAATACGCGTTTGAGCGCTGATTCATGATGTACGTCCTTGATAGTCAGGTCCGGCTGCATTTCAGCCACATGCTCAAGGATCTGTTGCAGCGGGTCACGGGTCAATGCAACTTCGGTGGTCACATTGATGCCCTTCCTGCGCATGAGTCCGGCTTCATCCTCCAACCACTGCAGGTTCTCCTGCCGGCAACTCTCGCGAAGTTGTTCACTGTTGCTCATTAACCGCATAAGGTCGAAGTCTTCGATGAACACCGCGATGTGCAGCGCTGCGCCTGTGGCGTCGGCCAGTGCGATTGCCCGCTCCATCGCCGGCGAGTGACGCATGGTCGGACCTGCGATCAGAAAGAGTCGTTGATACTGCCTCATGTGACACCTCCAAACGTTCTGGGTTGTTGGCTAGCGCCCCCAGCACTTTCGCTTGTCCCACCATTGGCGATCTTTTATCGCCTCACTACCTGGATCGACACTGTCAATATACGCCTGCATCACCGGCTTGCCAGTTGCCAGGGCTGGTGAAGGATATAGCAGACCTTTTCATCACGACCGCGCAGTAAACGGGGCTGCTGGAACCGCGGGCCATGCCACCCGCCTTGACCACGTAGCACAACCAAAGCGATTGCCGGCAGTTGAGCACCTGACTCAACACTTCGAAAAAAACGAACTATTGGTAATGAATAAACGATTTTTGCTGATGTAACAGGCTCGTTAGCATGACTCCTCCAGCCTATTGCTGCTTCATGCGGAGACAGTCAATGACCGCCATCAGCGTCGGCCAACCCTGGATGTGGGCCGCCTTCATCGTATTCGTCCTTGCCATGCTGGCCCTCGATCTGTTCGTCTTCGGCGGGCGCAAGGCGCATCGTGTTTCGGTGCGCGAAGCGCTGGCCTGGGTCATCGCCTGGATCAGTCTGGCGCTGGTCTTCGCCGTCCT
This sequence comes from Pseudomonas sp. Sample_16, assembly GCF_004307665.1. Taxonomy (NCBI): domain Bacteria; kingdom Pseudomonadati; phylum Pseudomonadota; class Gammaproteobacteria; order Pseudomonadales; family Pseudomonadaceae; genus Pseudomonas; species Pseudomonas sp. Sample_16. The sequence continues at coordinate 37,177 of NZ_RCOB01000009.1, read as the reverse complement.
GCTCTGGTGGTATCTGCGCAGCATGTTCGGCGCCGAAATCGCCCAGCGTACAACGCTCGAATTCCTGACGGGCTACCTGATCGAGCAGTCGCTGTCGATCGACAACATGTTCGTTTTCGTGATGATCTTCGGCTACTTCGCCGTGCCGCCAGAGCTGCAACGCCGCGTCCTGCTCTATGGCGTGCTCGGCGCCATCATCATGCGCGCCGGTATGATTTTCGCCGGTGTCTGGCTGGTGCGGGAGTTTGCCTGGCTACTCTATGTCTTTGGTGCTTTCCTCATCATCACCGGCATCAAGATGCTGATCTTCGCCAACCAGCAGCCAGACCTCGAAAAGAACCCCTTGCTGCGCTGGCTGCGTAGCCATCTTCGCATCACCGATGGCTTTCATGGCGAGCGCTTCTTCGTACGCCAGAACGGCCTGCGCTGGGCGACGCCGATGTTCCTGGTGTTGGTACTTATCGAGGCCAGCGACCTGGTCTTCGCGGTCGATAGCATCCCGGCTATCTTCGCCGTCACCACCGACCCCTTCATCATATTCACCTCCAATATCTTCGCCATCATGGGCCTGCGCGCACTGTATTTTCTGCTTGCCGACCTGGCCTACCGCTTCCACTTGCTCAAATATGGCCTGGCCATCGTACTGGTGTTCATCGGCGGCAAGATGCTGGTCGCGCCGTGGTGGCACGTGCCGATCCAATGGTCGCTGGCGACCGTCGGCGGCATCATATTGGTTTCGGTACTGTTGAGCCTGACTATGACGAAGAGCAAAACGCTGCTCGACTGACCGAGCGTTGTCGCGCAAGGCAGCGAGCCCGTGGCAGCGCTGCTGGAAGTGGCACCTTATGGTGGGCCGGCGGCTTCGCGCAGATACCTGCCGTTTACCCAACCGGTAAACTTCTGCTTGAGGCCAGCCTCGATTTGGCACCAACGACTGGAACCCACCGGTTTGCAGCCCAGGTTGCGTACCCGGTCGCCGATCACTAGCGCGCCGACGATCTGCTTGCCGACACCGGGCTCGCTGCGCACGTTGAGAGTTTCGCCGCTTGAGAGGTTTGCGACGTCCCAATAATCGGGGCCACCGGAAAACCCGTCAGCGTAGTCGGTCGTGATGTCCGCCTTGGTTTGCCGGGGTTCCTGGTGAACACCTTGGGCAACCACGCAGGTCGCACCGAAGAGCGCCACAACCGCCATGAACCCGATAATTCGCATCCCCGTACTTCCTCATTTAGTTTGAGTGGACATCTGGTCTGTGGGGCAACGGCAATCAGCGTACCGCGATCAACTGAAGAAATTAACCGGCCTAGCCACTGCATGGATTTCCTCGACGCGGTGTGACATCTGCCATTGAGAAAATGAACCCTGCGCGATGGTTTCGTTCCGCGAACCGGGAGCGCATAAAGCCAGATTCCTGCTGTGGTGCTGCAACTTTTTTACGCTTTCTTTACGGTCAGCATTTCTGCCCGCAACGATACTGGCGGCGTCTTTTATAACGTCCATGAGCCCGGCTTTTTCAAGGGCCGTGGAAAAGTGTATTGCCCAAGGATGGCGTGCAGATATTCCCTGTTAATTGAGAGATGCCGCCTTGAGTGAAACAGCGACCCTTGCACACGAAAACTCTTCATCGAAAACGTCAGGCGTGGGCATGCTCGTCGCGGCTGTCGGCGTCGTTTACGGAGACATCGGCACCAGCCCCCTTTATACGCTTAAGGAAGTGTTTTCCGGTCACTACGGTGTTCAGGTCAATCACGACGGCGTGCTAGGCATTCTGTCGTTGATCTTTTGGTCGCTGATCTGGGTCGTCTCGATCAAATACGTGTTATTCATTCTGCGAGCAGACAACCAGGGCGAAGGCGGCATTATGGCGTTGACCGCCTTGGCTCGCCGTGCGGCAGCGCCGATTCCGCGCATGAGTAAGGTGCTGGTTCTGCTCGGTCTGTTCGGGGCAGCACTGTTTTACGGGGATAGCATGATTACCCCGGCAATTTCGGTGCTTTCTGCGGTTGAGGGGCTTCAGCTGGCGTTTGACGGAATAGAGCACTGGGTGGTGCCCTTGTCGGTGATCGTGCTGGTGGCGCTGTTCCTGATCCAGAAGCATGGAACGGCGCGTATCGGCATCCTCTTTGGCCCAGTGATGGTGCTGTGGTTTGTGGTGTTGGGTGCACTTGGAATCTACGGGATTTTGCAACGCCCGGAAGTGCTACAAGCCCTCAATCCTGCTTGGGGCGTGCAGTTTTTCATGGTTCACCCAGGCATCGGCGTTGCGATTTTGGGTGCCGTGGTGCTGGCTTTGACCGGTGCAGAGGCACTGTATGCCGACATGGGTCACTTTGGCCGCAAGCCGATTTCCCGTGCCTGGTTCCTTCTGGTGTTGCCAGGGCTGGTGCTCAATTATTTTGGCCAGGGTGCCCTGATCCTTGAGAGTCCGGAAGCTGTACGCAATCCGTTCTATCTGCTCGCGCCGAGCTGGGCACTGCTGCCGATGGTGGCGCTTTCGACACTGGCGACCATTATCGCTTCTCAAGCCGTGATCTCCGGCGCTTTCTCCCTTACGCGCCAGGCCATCCAGCTAGGCTACGTCCCTCGGATGTTTATCCAGCACACCTCAAGCCAGGAGCAGGGGCAGATCTACATCGGCACGGTTAACTGGGCGTTGATGGTTGGTGTGGTGCTGCTGGTGATCGGTTTCGAGTCGTCCAGTGCATTGGCAGCTGCCTATGGGGTCGCTGTGACGGGCACCATGTTGATCACCACCATTCTGTCTTCGGCTGTCGTGCTGCTCCTCTGGAAAACGCCACGTTGGCTGGCCATCCCGATGCTGCTCGGCTTTCTGCTGGTCGATAGCCTGTACTTCGCGGCCAATGCGCCGAAAATATTCCAGGGGGGCGCGTTCCCGGTCATTGCCGGTATCGGCCTGTTCATCTTGATGACCACTTGGAAGCGGGGGCGAAAGATCATCGTCGAGCGTCTGGACGAGACCGCGCTGCCTCTGCCGTTGTTTATCAGCAGCATTCGTTCACAGCCTCCGCATCGGGTGCAAGGCACCGCGGTTTTTCTGACGGCCAGGGCCGATGCGGTTCCCCATGCACTCTTGCACAACCTGCTGCATAACCAAGTGCTGCACGAGCAGGTGGTGTTGCTCACCGTAGTGTCCGAAGACAGCCCTCGGGTACCCGCTGATCGACGGTTTGAGGTAGAGGCCTATGGCGAAGGGTTCTTCCGTGTCAGTCTCCATTTCGGTTTTATGGAAGAGCCTGACGTACCCTTGGCCTTGAGTCTCTGTCACTTGAATGAGCTGGATTTCAGCCCGATGCGCACGACCTATTTCCTCAGCCGGGAGACGGTGATCCCCACCAAGCGCATTGGTATGGCGCGCTGGAGAGAGAGCCTGTTCGCGTTTCTGTTGAAGAACGCCAACAGCAATTTGAAGTATTTCAAATTGCCACTGAACAGAGTGATTGAATTGGGAACTCAGGTAGAAATGTGAGGGAAGGGCAGCAGGTGCTCGGATTTACTGCTAGTGCATTTGGCCATAGCTGCCCATCGCGAACGGCAGCTACAGCTTAGACGATTTTTACATTCATCGTGATTGTGGCAGTGAAAACCTTCACGCCGCCCTCGTCGAAGATATCAACCGGGACGAACTTGTCGCCGGCGGTTTCCCAATCAATACCACTGCCATCAGCAACCGCGCGAATGCTAGATTTTGCTTTTGCCAGATATTCAACAGTCATTCCTTTCGGAATCCATTTGGCGCCTGAAGGAATCGAAGCGTCAGTCATCATTCCGCCCGCTAGCTCGGCTGCGTTGCACAGGGCAATCGCGTGCACAGACGCCAGATGGTTGGTGATTTCCTTGCGAAACGGCACGCTGACGACTGCATGGCCTGGGCTTAGCTCAGAAATTTCAGGGGCGATCGTGCTGAAGTAAGGCGCCATCTGGCAGGCCATATTGCTGAACGCGGCAGGGCCTACGCTATTGAACATGCTTAGAGCTTGGCTCATGAGATACCTCATTGGTCAGGTTGCAGAATAAAATTCTGTAACGGAACAATATTCTGTATTTCTGAAGTCTGTCAAGCTGCGCTTTCTCTGCGGGGCGTCCAACCTATAAACTAAGTTTATTTGGCGTTTCTCTTATGCATTCCATTGATCTAATCGAGCGTATCTATCCCGGAAGGCGCAGTGAGCTCAAACGCACCATCATGCGTCAAGCGCTTGCTTGCTTTAACGAGGTAGGAATCGAGGCCACAAACATTGAGACAATTCGGGCTCAATGCGAAACGAGCGTGGGGGCTATCTACCATCACTTCGGCAATAAAGAAGGTCTAGTGGCAGCTCTTTTTTTCGCTGCTTTAGAAGATCAAGCAGCGCTCCGGGATAGCTTTTTAAAAGACGCGCAGACGGCTCAAACTGGTGTCGCGGCACTGATTTATAGCTACGTTGAATGGGTGGATGAGCAACCGGATTGGGCTCGCTTTATGTTCCAAAGTCGCTATGCGGTTTCAAGCGGGCCTTTCAAAGACGAATTGCTCGAACGCAATAAACAACGCAACAAGCAACTGCTGGACTGGATGAGTATCGAGGGCCGAAAAGAGCAGTTCAGTCACCTTCCCACAGAGCTTATACCGTCTCTCATCATCGGATCGACGGAAAGCTATTCACGTGCCTGGCTTTCCGGGAGGGTCAAAAAAAGTCCGAAAGCGTACCGCGATTTTCTTGCGAAGGCTGCGTGGAGCTCGATTATGCAAGGCTGATGTACGGGTTACAGCCTTACTCCGGATGAAGATCAAATCATCGACAGCGCACGCTGACAGTCACGTCCAACCTCCGAGCGTATGCTCAACCGAAACCACAAGACATGCGTTGGCGTGTCTTGTGGTTGTTTTCAAGCAATGTTCGCCAATGCAGAAGACTCCCGCGTTGCTGCGCGTGCAGCCAGGAAGGCAAGAACGGCTGCCACGCCCAGCAAGGCTGCGCTCAACTCGAAGGTCGCTCGATAGCCGCTAAAGTCAAAGACCAGCCCGCCAACGGTTGCCCCAGAGGCGATTGCCAGTTGGATGATCGCCACCATTAATCCGCCTCCCGCTTCAGCTGAGTCTGGCAGCGTTCTCGCCAGCCATGTCCACCATCCCACGGGCGCTGCAGTCGCAACCAGTCCCCATGCGCCAAGCAAGACGGTCGTGGTGGTCGCCGAGCTACCCAATGAAACAAGCGCCAGTGCAATCATCGCCATCAAGATCGGGATGACGATGAGGGTTCGATGCAGGTTATTTTTCAAGAACGCTTCAATCAGGAAGGTTCCGGCAAGGCCCGCCAGACCCAGCACGAGCAACATCAGCGACAGCATGGAGACACTGACATGAGTGACCGTTTCAAGGAATGGGCGCAAATAGGTAAACAGCATGAACTGGCCCATGAAAAACACACTGACCGCCACCATACCTAACGCGACCGGTACGTTTTTCATCAACCTGAAGACGTTGCCAGCGCCTGAATCGCTGTGCGATTTCATTGCCGGAAGGCTTAACAACAGCCAGACACAGGCGACTATCGCGACTGGGATGACGCACAAAAATGCACCGCGCCAGCCAATCAAGGCGCCGAGAAAACTGCCCAATGGTGCTGCTATCACAGTCGCCAAAGCGTTGCCGCCGTTGACGATTGCCATGGCACGAGTGATCTGGTCATCAGGCACCAAGCGCATGGCGGTTGCCGCCGACAATGACCAGAAGCCACCTATCGCAACACCGATCAGCGCGCGCCCGATCATGAACACCCAGTAGTTCGGGGCGAACGCGACAACTGTCCCAGAAAGGATCATAAGCAGTGTCAGCGAAATGAGCAGCGGTTTGCGGTCGACCCGCGCAGCCACCGACGCGATCAGAAGACTGGTGAACAAGGCAAACAGTCCCGATACGGAGATTCCTTGGCCGGCTTGCCCCTCGGTGATGTGCAGATCTAAGGCAATCGGTGTAAGCAGGCTGACGGGCATGAACTCCGATGCCACTAGCACGAAGGCGGCAAGAGACATGGCGAATACGGCGCCCCATGATTTATGGGGCACTGGGAGGGAGTGATCAGTCATTGTTTGAATCCTGTATTGCGCGAAGCGTCGTTGCCCCGAAGACGAGGCTACGAGAGAGGCGATGCCCGGCCAGGGCACCGATCAGGCTACTTCAGGTTGCTTTTGAAGAAGGTGGTCAACTTGGCGAATGGAATGAGGTTGACCCGGTCGTAGAGATCGACGTGATTGGCGCCAGGGATGATGAACAGTTCTTTAGGCTCCGCTGCACGCTTGTAGGCATCTTCACTGTATTCACGGGAGTGAGCCTCGGAGCCGGTGATAAACAGAAGCGGACGTGGCGAAATGGTCTCGATGTCTTCGAACGGGTAGAAATTGTAGAACTTCGCATTGGTGGTCAGCGTCGGCATGGTGGAAGTCTGCGGCGTTGCACCGGCAGGGGTTACTTCGCCGCGAGGTGTGCGATAGAAATCAAAAAACTCATCGCCTATCGCATCGCCTGTCAGCTTCAACGGGGCACCGGCGGTGTACTTGGTAGCGCCGTCAGTGAATTCCACATAGCGTTGTTCTGCCGCTTCGGTGAGTGCCATGCGTTTCTGCTCTGGGGTCGTCGAATTATCCAAACCTTTACGATAGAGGTCGCCGTGGTTGTACATGCTGACCGTAGCAATTGCCTTCAGTCGAGGGTCGATCTTGGCCGCGCTGATGACGAAGGCACCGCTGCCACAAATACCGATGATGCCGATACGCTCACGGTTAATAAAAGGACGTGTGCCCAAGAAGTCCACCGCCGCGCTGAAGTCCTCAGCGTAGATGTCTGGTGACACAGCTTGACGGGGCCGCCCCTCGCTTTCACCCCAGAACGAAAGATCAATCGCCAATGTCACGAAACCTTGCTCGGCGAGCTTCTGGGCATACAGGTTGGAGCTCTGCTCCTTCACCGCGCCCATTGGGTGCCCTACGATGATCGCGGGGTTCTTGATCTTGGGATCCACCCCTTTAGGAATGTAGAGCTTCCCTACAACGTTCATCTGATACTGGTTTTTGAAGGTAACCTTTTCTGCGATTACCTTTTCGCTTTTGTAGAAGTTGTCAGCACCGTTAGACATATCAGCCCCCATTGATGAGAAAGAGGCGATAAGTAGCCCCAGGGCAAGAGAAAGTCTGCTCATTCGATATTCCTTACTTTTGGAGTGTGTCCATTTGCGTTCTTGAAACTCAGGCGCTCAATCAACCAATGTGGAGTTGTCGATCACGAAGCGATACTTGACGTCACCCTTGAGCATTCGCTCGTAGGATTCATTTATTTGGTCTGCTCGAACCAGTTCGATGTCGGCGACGATGCTGTGCTCGGCGCAGAAATCCAGCATCTCCTGTGTTTCCGGGATGCCTCCGATCATCGAACCGGCAATCGTTCGGCGCTTCATGATCAGGTTGAACACGTTCGGCGATGGGTGTGGAGAGGCGGGCGCACCGACCAGCGTCAGAGCCCCATCACGCTTGAGCAGAACCAAAAAAGCATCGAGATCGTGGGGGGCTGCGACGGTGTTGAGAATGAAGTCGAAACTCTTGGTATGTGCAGCCATTTCTTCAGCGTTGCGCGATACGACGACCTCATCGGCACCTAACGCCTTTGCCGCCTCACGCTTGGATTCAGAGGTGGTGAAAGCCACGACGTGGGCGCCCATCGCGTGGGCCAGCTTGATACCCATGTGACCTAAACCACCGATGCCGACCACACCTATTTTCTTGCCAGGGCCGGCGTTCCAGTGACGCAGAGGCGAGTAGGTGGTGATGCCGGCGCACAGCAGCGGGGCGACAGCAGCTAGTTGCGCCTCGGGATGGCGAATGCGTAACACGAAGCGCTCATGCACCACGATGTTTTGCGAGTAGCCGCCCAACGTCCAACCAGGTGCATCCGGTGTCGGGAAGTTGTAGGTACCGACCATCTCATCGCAGTAGTTTTCCAGGCCGGTAGCACAGTCGCCACAGTGTTTGCAGCTGTCGACAACGCAGCCGACACCAACCAGATCGCCGACTTTGAAATCCGCTACATGTGCACCCACCGCCGATACGCGACCGACAATTTCGTGCCCAGGTACACAAGGAAATTGCGTGCCTGCCCACTCAGCGCGCACTTGGTGCAAATCCGAATGGCAGATGCCACAGAAGGCGATATCGATCTGAACATCATGGGCTGCCGGTTCGCGGCGGTTGATCTGCAACGGTTCAAGGGGTTTGTCGCCAGCGTGAGCGCCATAGGCTTGTACAAGCATGGGAGAGACCTCAAAGGATTTGTCGGATGGACATTTTCCCGGTCTACCAATGCTCTCTGTAGTGCATTCCGCTTGATTACTTGCCTGATTCTATGAGTCTCTGTTTTTTGGCAGGACGGACAGGTGCTGGCGAGTTAGAGTTCAGTGAAGAGGTACAAGACGAACATGACGATCAAATACGACCGCGCTCCTCAACAGACATCGCCACAAGAAAGGCTTGCGCAGTTCATCGCCGCGCAGATCTCGAAACCAGGGGATTACGGAACGGCCATTACAGGTCTCGGCTTCTTCAGGCGCGAACATCCAGCACCGCCCATCGTCTGCATGGTTGAGCCAAGCATCATCCTCATCGCCCGGGGCGAGAAACAGCTGTGGGTAGGTGGCGAGGGCTACCTTTATGACACATCGCGGTTTCTGATTACCTCATTGGACTTGCCTGCCAATTCAGAAGTGCTGACGGCAAGTCCGGAACAACCGTGCTTAGGGCTGACGTTGAAACTCGATCTGCGCATGCTGGCTGAGTTGATAGCGCAAAGTGACCTGCCACCAACCCGTGATCGATCCGTTGCGAAGGGGGTAGGAATTGGTTCAGTGTCCCCTGCGATACTGGCCTCATTCGAGCGCTTATTGGCACTGCTCGAAGAGCCGGAGTCCATCCCTGTTCTCGCCCCCTTGATCCAACGCGAGATTCACTACCGTCTCTTGCAGAGTGATCAGGCGAGCCGGCTTCGACAAATAACTTCGGTCGATGGCCAAGGTTATCGGATCGCGAAAGCCATCGATTGGCTGAAGTTAAATTACACCTCGGCGCTTCGCGTCGATGAACTTGCGGCCCGTGTGCAGATGAGTGCGCCGACCTTTCACCACCACTTCCGCCAACTCACCGCAATGAGCCCCTTGCAGTACCAAAAGTGGCTGCGACTGAATGAGGCAAGGCGATTGATGCTCAATGAGCACCAGGATGTATCCGGTGCGGCCTTCAAGGTCGGATATGAAAGCCCCTCTCAGTTCAGCCGGGAATACAGCCGTCTGTTTGGTGTACCCCCTAAGAGGGATATTGCGATGCTACGAGGTCAGGGGTAGGGGGGCGAAACTCCTGCTATTTGCCCTCACGGGCGATCGGTGTCATTCGCGCGTCATGAGCACCGCAAGCGTCATGTTGATGAACTCTTCATTGTGTCCAAAGCACCGCGCACGTTACCGGCGACCTCCGCTGAGCCATGCTGCTCAACCCAAAGCGTTAGTTCCATGATCGCGGCTTCGAGGGCGAGTTGGTTCTGATTAACAATAAAGGGGACGGATCTATTTTTTTGATCTGCGCTTCCTGGGTCAGGCTTCTACATCCAGATGCTCGTGGTAACAGCTGTGGATTTTGTGAATGGCGCGCGTCACCTTACCGAATTGGCCCTGCGGGGCGATGGCGGCGCGTAGGGTGCCGCCTTGTTCGCCGGTGAGGAAGAAGAAAGGTGACGGATTCATTTGCCCTGGTTATCACTAAACCCGCAACCGGGCAATGGCTACCTGCCGAAAAAGCAACTCCCCAACCCATCATCCATACCCGGATTTCAGTCCCTCAACTGCGCCAATACCGCATTGACCATGTTGTTGAACGTAACCGGTGAATCGATCACCCGGGCAGCAACCTTTGCTTCGCCATCGGCACTGGTGGCACGCCTGGCTTGGTCGGCGGTGGAGGACAATTTTACGATGACGACCTCGCGCTTCGGGTTGATGTAGATTTTTTGTCCAAAACGTCCACTGGCCTCCACCGATCCTTCACCATCATTTCGCTGAAACCAATAGTTGCGGTAGGCGTAGCCAGGCCGGCCTGGGGCGAGGTTGCCTTGAGCGAAAATCGTTGGGTCACCCGGCTGGAAAGTACTGCGCACGGCCTGGTTGAAACTGTCGCTGCTCGGCGTTCGGGCCAGCTCTCGGCGTACCAGTTCGGCGAAGCGCGCAGTATCGCGAAGGTTACTGCTGATGCCGCCGCTGGCCATCTCGGTGCCCAATTCGTCGATCTGGACATAGGCATCTTCCTCGGCGAAGCGCGACCAGATGCGTTGCTCGACCAGTTGCGCCCAATTCATTCCGGATATACGCCGCATGGCCCAGGCCATCGCCTCGGGCGAACCGTTCTGGTAAAAAAATCTGCCTTCGCCAGGGGCCATTTGCGCGATTTTCAGAAAGGCATAGATATCGCCGGGCATCGTTGCGTTACGCGGGATCAACCCGGTCGCGGCGAACAGGCCGAGGTCAGGTGGCACCGCTTCGGGGTATGCCACGGCTACCTGCATATCAAGGTTGGCCTGTACCGTGGCCTCGCCGAATGGCGTACCGCTCAATTCAGGGACATAACTGGCCAGTTTCGCCTGCGGATCGAGCGTGCCTTCGGCGATGAACTGTGCCGCTAAAAGGCCGGTGACCGATTTGGTCATCGATGCCCAGATGTGTGGCTGGCCGGGTTCGAATCCTTCAAGGTAACGCTCAAAGATTACGTTGCCGCGCTGTAGCACGATCAGCCCATCGGTCGAGGTATCTTGCAGGTAACGGGCGAGTGTCAGGTCCTCTTCGCCGGCCTTGAAAGTGACCTGGTCGAGATCGCGCGTTGCAGCGTCGAGCAACGACAGGGGGTGGGCAGCACGACCGATGTTGCGCGTCGCGGACACTTCACGGGCGTGACGCATTGACCAGCGCAGGAAGGGCGGTTGGAAGGCGTTGACTTTGTTCACACGAAACTCCAGTGCAGGTGGAAAACCTTGCATGACGCCGTTATCGGTCGGGGCATTTGCCGCGAGAGCCGGACAGGTTGCGCTGCTGAGCAGAAGCGCTACCCCCAGTACGAGATTGGCTGCGGACTTGGCAGATGCGGGCGGGGTGGGACATTTGGGCATTGTGGTTTCCTTTACGCTTAGAAGGTGGCACCGACACCGATCGAAACGAAGTCGCGATCGCCACGCGTACCGTAGGTGCCATCGATGTAATCGGTGTAAGACAGGCTCATCGAATACTTGCTCATGAACGTAGCGTCCAGGCCGAGGCTGACGGAGCGCGAACCTTCGTTGAAGGCCGAGCCGTCACCTGGCGAGTAACCCTTTACGTCATGCGACCAGGACAGGTTGGGTCGCAGGTCCAGCCCCTGCATCACGCCCGAATAACTCCAGGTCGCCCGCATCCGATACCCCCAGGAAAACGGTGTGACGAAGCCTTCATCGTTGCAATATTCAGGGCTGTTCGAGATCGACAGGCAGACGTTGTTGTCTATCAGCTCGCCATTGTTATAGGCCCCGGAGCGGCCATAGCGTGGTCCGTTATTCCCCTCAAGGCCGCCGACATAGGTGGCGCCGATCTCACCGACCAGCAGCACTTGATTGGCGCCCATGACCTGGCCGAAAGAGTGCATCGCCGAGACCTGCGCCTGGGTGACTTCCTTGCGCCGATAGCCATTGAACAATGTTGAGTCGGTGGTTGGTCGCTGCCCGGGTTCGGACAAAGGGCTGCGACCGTTGGCGTTAAGCAGCGATTGCAGCACGTCAGTGCCATTGAGTTGCACGGGCATATTCGGGCGATAGCTCAGCTCGCCCTGAAGCGCCGTGCCGGTGCGCAGGGTGGTGGAAAATGTCGCGCCGTACAGGCGGATATCCTCAGGGTATTGTGCGAGATACTGGGAAGTGCCCATGCGCAACGCGCCTGCCAGGGACTGGCCTGAACTGGAAGCCAGAAAGGCGCCGCAGCCGGCCGATGACACCCCAAGGTTGCTGCACAGCTGGGGAGCGAAACCGGTATTGCTGTAATAGGGGCTGCTGACCGTTCCCAGATAAGGCGATCGGCTGTGATAGTTGGCGGCGTAAACACCGAACTCGGCATCCAGCGGCGTGACGTACCAGCGAATCGACAAGCCCCACTGGCCGCTGTCGCGAGCATCCTGATCACCCGCTCGAGGGATGCGTACACCTTCCTCGTTCATGACCACGCCGAATGGCCCGAGGCCTCGATTTGCCGCTGAGAGGTTGACCTGCCGACCGCCGACGTCAAGGCTCTCGCAACCTTCGGGTATGAAATCATTGCCCGAAAAGAATGAGCCGCAGTTGTCCAGTTGCGTCTGTTCCCAGTCCAATTGATAGAAGGCGTCAAAGGACAATGCTTCGTTGATGTTCTGTGTCACGTACAGCAAGTTGACCGGCACCAGCGCGTCCTTGACCTCCGAACCTGGTCGGCGCAGCGCGGCCTGGTTAAAGGGGTTCACGACGTTCAAACCGCCCTGGATAAAAATGCTCTCGCCCCAGTTCACCACTTGTTTACCCAAGCGTGCCGAGCCTGGCTCACCGTTTATGTCGTAGAAGTAATAGGCGAATGCATCGAGCAGCTGGGAGCCTGCGGTCTTTGCCGATGTCTTGCGATTGTTGTCGTCGATGTTCTTGAAGCGTTGGTTGTGATCGCGCTGCGCCGTGTCGTACCAGTAGGTTCCGCGCACGAATATGCCCAGGTTGTCGAGTTTGAGTTCCAGGTCATGGGTGCCTTTGAATATCGTCGAGAACACATCCCCGGATCGATAATTACGCCGCCCGTCATTGCCGTTGGCGGCCGCCACCTGCAGCTTGTCCGGATTGGCTGTGCTGACGCCGACACCTAATGCCAGTGCCGAATCGAATTGGCCTTCAATTTCACCGAGTTCAAATTGCATGGCATCAACGGGTGCGACGAGAAGACTGCACGACAGTAGTAGCAGTGATGAGCGAAACCGGTGGGCAAGGATAGCGTTCACTCTTAACCTCTTATTGTGCTTATTAGAGAGTGAGGGGGTGGGACAACTGAACGAACATCCGGGCGATTGACTGCCGTTGGCTGGTTCGTTGTCGGTCGCGAGGGATAATAGGTAGGCGGCGGATCCGCTCACAAATAGCGTCTTTGGATTGTTGCCATAACACTTTGGCATGGCTGACGCGGGCGCTTGAGACGACAAGTAGAGCCAGCTAAAACCGCTATACCCGGCATCAAGAACTGATATTACGTTTGCCGTTGCGCCGCTGTTTAGGATCGTTCCGGTCTTAACTGTCGACGAGAACAACAACGTGAACCTTGGAAAAATAATCAGTCGAAGTGCCAAGTATTGGCCTGAGCGAATGGCCGTCATTGATGTCAACACGCGAGTGACCTTCGCTCAGCTTGAACAGCGTACAAACCAGCTTGCCTCGGCATTACTGGGCCAGGGCATCACCCTTGGCGAGCACGTCGCCATCCTCGCCGAGAACCGGGTTGAACTGGTCGAAGCCGAAGTCGCGTTCTATAAGGCCGGCCTGGTGAAGGTGCCCGTCAATGCGCGCCTGTCACTGGACGAGGTCATCCAGATCATCAACGACTCTTGCAGCGTCGCGCTGATCACCACGCCTGTATTTGCCCAGGCCTTGACTGCCCGCCGGGCTCAGGTCCCCGCGTTGCGTCTGATCGTGGCGCTGGGAGAGGAGGGCGGTGATGTCGCCTACTCGGCACTGCTGAACCAAGGCGACAATAAACCGGTCAGTTGCGACCCGTCGGACGACGCCCTGGCCGTGTTGCATTACACCTCCGGCAGCTCCGGTGTGCTGAAGGCCGCCATGCTCAGCGTCGGTAATCGCAAGGCGCTGATCCGCAAGAGCATCGCCAGCCCCACCCGGCGTGCCGCGCCGGGCGATGTCATGGCCCACGTCGGGCCGATCACCCATGCCAGCGGTATGCAGTTGATGCCGTTGCTGGCGGTTGGCGCCTGCAACCTGTTGCTGGAACGCTACGACGATCAACTTCTGCTCGAAAGCATTCAGCGTGAACGCGTCACCCGGCTATTCCTAGTGCCCGCGATGATCAACCGAATAGTGAATTTCCCGGGCGTGGAGCGCTACGACCTCAGCAGCCTGAGCCTGGTCATGTACGGCGCTGCACCGATGGCACCTTCTCTGGTCAAGCGCGCCATCGAAGTGTTCGGGCCGATCCTGGCACAAGGTTATGGTGCCGGCGAAACCTGTTCGCTGGTCACGGTACTGACCGAGCAGGACCACCTGTGCGAAAACGGCGACTACCGACGCCTCGCCTCCTGCGGGCGCTGTTACTTCGAGACCGACTTGCGGGTGGTCAACGAGGACTTCCAGGATGTGAAGCCGGGCGAAATCGGCGAGATCGTGGTCAAGGGACCGGACATCATGCAGGGCTACTGGCGCGCGCCAGAGCTCACCGCCGAGGTCATGCGCGATGGTTACTACCTCAGTGGCGACCTGGCGACGGTGGATGATCAGGGTTATGTGTTCATCGTCGACCGCAAGAAGGAAATGATCATTTCCGGGGGCTTCAACATTTATCCGACGGAAGTCGAACAGGTGCTCTACAACTTGCCTCAAGTCTTCGAGGCGGCGGTCGTCGGCGTGCCGGACGAGCAGTGGGGCGAATCGGTGCGAGCCGTCATCGTACTCAAGCCGGGCACCGCACTCAGTGAGCTCGAGGTTATCGAACACTGCGCGCGAAACCTGGCCGGGTTCAAGAAACCCCGTGCTGTGGATTTTGTCAGCGAACTACCGAAGAACCCCAACGGCAAAGTGGTTCGCCGTCTTATTCGCGATGCCTACTGGCAAAACTGCGACCGCCGCATCTGAGGAGGAGATCACCATGTATCAGCCAAGTGAAAAAGCCAGCCAAATCATCGAGGCCATCGGTGGCTTCATTCGCGACGAAGTTCTGCCCCTTGAACAGCGCGCAGGCCTGAGTTGGGCCAAGCCGCATCCTCGCGACGTGCTGCAAGAGGTCTGGCAGCGCTCCTGCGACCAGGGTTTTTACAACATCATGCTGCCCGAGGCCATCGGGGGCGCCGGGCTGAACGTTTCAGACCTGTGTGCAGTGAAGGAGGCCACGGTACTGAGCGGTTCCATGCTGGCTCCGCACATCCTTGGCGAACTGTCCGGTCCGCCGCGCATCGGGCATCTGTTCAAGGTCGCCAGCCCTTGGCAGATCGAGTCTTTCCTGCAGCCGGTGTGCCGTGCCGAGAAGGCCGTGTGCTTCGCGCTGACCGAGAGTGAAGCCGGCTCCGATGCAACGGCGATCAAGACGATTGCACGCCGTGACGGTGAAGAATATGTGCTCAACGGTAGCAAGCGTTTCATCTCGGGTGCGCCCTATGCCGATATCGCGGTGCTGCTCGCCGTTACCGGACCAGGCGGTGGCGCCCAGGGGATTTCGGCGTTCTTCATCGATCTGAAGGCGCCAGGCGTGCGCATAGAGAGCGACTATGCGGTGATGTCCGGCGGTGGCGCCCATGGCGATATCTTCCTGGACGAAGTACGGGTGCCCGTGGCCAACCGCATTGGCGAGGAGGGGCAGGGATTCAAGCTGGCGATGGGGCGGATCACCCTTAATCGCTTGCTGCATTGCCCGACTTTGCTGGGCCTGGCAGGCTTGGCGCTGAACCTGTCGATCGACTACGCCCGAACGCGCAAGCAGTTCGGCCAGCCGATCGCAATGTTCCAGTCGATCAACCACATGATTGCCGACATGGCGACCGAGTTGCATGCTGCGCGCAGCATGGTCTATGCGACAGCCGCGGTGAATGATGCCGGTGGGGATATCCGTACTCAGGCACCCATGTGCAAGCTATTCGTGTCCGAGACGGCTTTCCGTATCGCCGACCGCGCGGTGCAGATTCACGGCGGAGCGGGGCTGCTGCGCGGCAATCCGGTTGAGTGGATTTTCCGCGCGACCCGTATGATGCGCATCCTCACCGGCACCAGTGAAATTCAGCGTAACACCATTGCCAAGGGCGTTCTGATGCCTGGCTAGCAGTGCCCGCCGCACGTCCGGCCGCACCTGGCCGGACGCTCTGACAAGAACAATAACGAGAGACAATCATGACCCACACTCAAACCCCCGCACGTCTGGGCACGGCCTGGATGGTTGCGGTACTGCTGGCACTGCTGATGCTGGTCAACTTCCTCGACAAGGTCGTCATTGGCCTGGTTGCAGTGCCGATGTCCAAGGAGCTTGGCCTGTCACCGACCGAGTTCGGTCTGGTAGGTGGCGCACTGCACTGGTTCTTCGCGATTTCCGCAGTGATCGGCGGCTTCGTCGCCAATCGCCGCCCCACGCGTACCCTGCTGTTGGGCATGGGCGCGTTCTGGGCGCTCATTCAACTGCCGATGCTGTTTGTCACCTCCTTGTGGGCAATCGTCGCCTGTCGTGTGCTGCTGGGCATCGGCGAAGGGCCGGCGTCGCCGGTAGCCACCCACGCCTTGTACAAATGGTTTCCCAACGACCGTCGCAACCTGCCGGTCGCACTGCTGCATACCGGCAGTGCCTTTGGTTTGCTGGTCGCCGGTGCGATGATCCCGTGGATCAGCGTGCATTACGGATGGCGCATGAACTTCATCGTCCTCGCTGCAATCGGTGCGGTCTGGTGCGTGTTGTGGTGGTTGCTGGGACGTGAAGGCACGCTCGATCGCATTCGCCCCGGCCAGCTTGCGCAGGACGAGGAGCGCGTGCCTTATAAAAGATTGCTCACGGACAGCACGGTACTGAGCAATTACCTCTGTCATTTCGCTGCCAATTGGTCGTTGGCGCTGACGCTGACCTGGGTGCCGAGCTATCTGGAGAATGGCCTGGGTATCGATCCGATCATGACCGGCCGGGTGTTTGTGCTGTTCGTAGTTGTCACCACGCCGCTGAGCCTGTTCATGGCCTGGTTATCGCAGCGCATGATGCGCGGCGGCATGGCGACGCGCTGGTCACGAGGTGCGTTCGTTTCGATCTGTCTGATTGCCAGTGGTCTTCTGAGCGCCGCGCTTTTCCTGCCGGGGCTGTCGAGCATCGAGCGGATCGTCTGCCTGACATTCAGCGGCGGCCTGGCACTGGTGATGTATTCGGTGGGGCCGGCCATGCTCGCCGAGTTCACGCCCGGCAGCCAACGCGCAGGCATCCTGGCGATTGGCAACGGCATCGCTTCGCTGGCCGGTTTGTCGGCGCCTGTGGTCACCGGGATTTTGGTGCAGGGCGCGGGCGCCGAGCACCCGGCCGGCTACGGGGAGGGGTTCCTGGTCTGCGGCGCGGTGTTGGTGGTCGCGGGGCTGATCGGGTTGTTCCGGATGGATCCTCAGAAAACCCGGGAGCGGCTGCATCAGGTTGTCGGTGTCGCAGCGCCGCGGGTCAGTTGACACCGCCGGGCGCTGCGCCATTGAGGCGCAGCGCCCTCAGCGATGGACCTGGCTCAAGTCTTCCTCGGGCGTGCGCTCGATCAAGCTGCCTTTCCAGCGGGCGTCGACCACAGCCTCGATGAGTAGACCGCGCACCAGATCACGCATGCACGTTGCCGCAAACGACAGCGGCTTATGCTGCGAATAGGCCAGGGAAATGGTTCGGGTAATCCGTGGTTCCACGATCAGCCGGGCCGATATCGGTTCCAGCAGTTCCGTCAGCGGCGGCCAATTGCTGATGGTCGCCGCCA
Organism: Pseudomonas sp. Sample_16; assembly: GCF_004307665.1. NCBI lineage: Bacteria > Pseudomonadati > Pseudomonadota > Gammaproteobacteria > Pseudomonadales > Pseudomonadaceae > Pseudomonas > Pseudomonas sp. Sample_16. The sequence goes on along the minus strand of NZ_RCOB01000009.1, from coordinate 19,426 downwards.
ACCCGGCGCGCACCAGGCTGCTGATGCCGGGCGCTGACTGCTGTTCATAGCTTGAATCGAGCGTCACCCCGGTTTCCATCGCCGCTTGCTCGATACGCCGGCGCAGGTGCAGGGCGCGCGGCGGCATTACCAGTCGGGTCGCCGCGGCTTCAGCCAGAGTAATGGGCGAGTTGTCAGCCTCCTGCGCAGGTGTACCTACCCAATACAGGTCTTCGGTGAACACCGGTTCGGCAATGACATGTTCCAGCTCTTCAGCGTTTGGCACGACCCCGAAATCCACTTTGCCCAGTTCGATCGCCTGGCCGCCTTCGCGACTCAGGCCATCCCAAATCGTTAGCTTGATTCCCGGAAACTTGGCCTGTGCCTGCGTGATGATGGTGGGCAGCAGCAGAGCCGACGCTGTCGCGGGTATGGAAATAGACACATGACCCATCGGATTGCCCTGGCTCGATTTGAGTTCGTCCTTCACCGAGTCGAGCTTCTGAATCACCGATCGAGCCACTTCGTACAACTGTCGGCCGGCATCGGTCAATTCGATGCCGTCGTGCTGGCGGGCCAATAACTGCATGTCCAGTTCGCTTTCCAGTAAACCGATCTGGCGGCTCAGGGCAGGCTGGGCGATGAACGCCCGGCGTGCGGCATTGGAGAAGCTTCCCGCTTCTGCAATGGCGATCAAGTAACGCAGCTGTTTCAAGGTCATGGGCAAATCTCTGGCTATGCCGAACTGATATGGCAACTATCTGAAGACGCTATTTGTCGGGGCCCAAGGCCCTACTTAGTATCCATTGATACTCAACAAGAGGCTATCGGAACCCCCATAAAGATTGACCCTTCCACCTGCCCCGTCATGCGTTTGAAGCGCAATAGGTGGGGCATGCATTTGTTCACTCTCTGATAAACACAATAAGAGGTTAAGAGTGATGACAACCCGTACCCGAGGTTTTTTTCGGTCGTCGATGGCCCCCGTTTCCTGCTGTCTGTTGCTGGGAATGTCATGGATAACGTCAGCGCTGGCCACAGGCGAGTTACCCCCTGACCTGACGCCCATCGGTGCCCAGCGAAGTGCTTCCCCTGACGGTCGAATCCCGGCCTGGCAGGGTGGTCTGACGGCAGCACAGCAACGCTTGGAAAGTAACGGCACGCCGATCGACCCCTTCGCCGACGAGCGACCGCTGTACGAAATCACTGCGCGCAATTACAAGCAGTATGAGGATCAACTGTCGGCCGGGCAGATCGCTTTGCTCAAGAAGTTTCCCGAGACGATGAAACTGCCGGTCTATCCCACCCATCGCAGTGTCGCCGTCCCTGCGCCGCTTGCCGCATCGGCCGCTCGCAATGCTGAGTTCGCGCAACTGGCGGATCAGGGCAATGGCCTGCACGGCTTTGCCGGGGCGATCGCTTTCCCTGTTCCGCGCAATGGCCTGGAGGTCATCTGGAATCATCTGACGCGCAACCGCAACGCCAGTTACAGCCTTGTCTCGGACAGCGTGACGCCGTTGGGCAACGGACGCTTCACCCTGATGAGCGCACGTCAGGAATTCGCCCGCCCGGACGGGCTGCCGGACGCAGGGGCCGACAATATCCTTTACTACTTCACTTACCGCATGACCGCGCCGTCGCGGCTTGCCGGAGATGCAATGGTGGTGCATGAAACGCTCGACCAGGTCGCCGAGCCGCGACTGTCCTGGGTCTACAGTTCCAGCCAGCGACGGGTCAGGCGTGCTCCGGGTATCGACTATGACACCACCGGACCCGGGACGGCGGGCCTGCGCACGGCCGACAGTCGTGACATGTTCAACGGTGCGCCGGATCGTTACGACTGGCATCTGGCAGGCAAGAAGTTGCTGCACGTTCCCTATAACAGCTATCGCCTGGCTTCACCCCACCTGCGCTACAGCGAGCTGATTCGCCCAGGGCATGTCGACCCCGTACCTACCCGCTACGAATTGCACCGGGTGTGGGAGGTCGTGGCGACCCTCAAACCCGGTGCCCAACACATCTACGCCAAACGTCATTACTACATCGACGAAGACACCTGGGCGATTCTCGAGGCTGACCTCTACGATCAACGGGGAACGTTGTGGCGCACGTCCGGGGCGCACAGTTTTTACCACCCCGGTGGTGAGGCTGCAGTCAATGCCATGGAGGTCACCTATGATTTGAAGAGCGGCCGTTATCACGTTTCGGGTTTGATCAATGAGCAGCGCAAACCTTATGTCTTCAATCTGCCGACCAGCCTTTCATACTTTTCACCGGGCGCATTGCGCAGCTTCGGTGTGCGCTGATGGGCATGCAGCAAAAGCGCCGTACCTTGACTGAAACCCTGTTGGGCGCAGGTGAGTCGCCTGATCCGCGATTCACGCTGGCCAATGAGCGCACCTTCCTCGCCTGGATTCGCACCTCACTGGCGCTGCTTGGGGGAGGGATCGCCGTCGAAGCACTCGCCGGGGAGGTCTTCGAACCTCGGCTACGCATGGTCATGGCGATCAGTTTGATGTTACTGAGTCAGTTGGTGAGCATCGGTGCATGCGTGCGCTGGCTGAAGGTGGAGCGAGCGCTGCGTCAGCGCCAGCCGCTGCCTCTGCCGGCGCTCGCACCGCTGCTGACATTGGGCTGTTTAACCGCGGTCGTGCTGATCGCCAGTGTGCTTTGGCCCCGTTGGCATGGGTGACCCGGGCCTGCAGGCGGAGCGCACCGAATTGGCATGGCGAAGGACGCTGTTGGCGTTGCTGGTGGTGCTGGTTCTGGCGGGGCGGGCCGGTGACCAGATGTCGGTGGGGATGGGCGGTGTCGTCGCGCTGACTTTGCTTGCAAGGCAAGGCCGCCGTTATCGTCAGGGATTGGCGATGCTCCAGTCGGAGCGAGCAGCGCCAGCCTCGCGGGCGATCCTGGCATTAGGCATGTCGGTGTGTTTGCTCGCGCTTATCGGCATCATCGGGCTGCTGAGCGGCGCCTGAGGCGCCGCCCATGCAGGCTCACGGTGTGACGATATTAAAACGCGCGTCCGCTTCCTCCAGTCCACCCATGAAACGCAGGAACTTAACCCGATCACCCTCGATCGTGATATCGCCCAGCGTTGCTTCCTTGATAAAACCCGTCTGCTTGAGTGCGATGCGATCCAGCGTCGATTTTTTCATGCTGATTTGCACGTCGGCCTGGTCATGCCGTGCAAGGTCGCGGTGGGTGAGTACACCATTGCGCAGGGTCAAGGCGTAATCCTCGTTCAGATCGGTGAAACGCCAGTTGATGGTCAAGTCGTTGTCGGCCGCTTTCAGTGCATCGACTCGAACGCCGAGGTAATCGAAAAACATCGTCGGTGTCAGCGCCCGCACCATGTCGTCGGTATTGCCGCCGCTGCCGGTGGCGGCTGCTACGCCATCGCGCAGTTCCTGAGCGCCGCTCAAGTAGGCATTGCGCCAGGTGGCGTTCTCGCTCTGATAGCCCAGTTGCTCCAGTGCATCGGCCTGCAATTGGCGCGCAGCGGCGTTGTCGGGCTCGGCGAATACCAAATGGTTGGTCAGTTGCGCTACCCAGCGATAGTCCCCTTCGTCAAAGGCTTTACGCGCGTGGCTCAGGACCTGGTCGGCACCGCCCATGGCAGCGACGTATCGCTTGCCAGCCGCTTGGGGTGGCAGCGGATTGAGGTTCGCCGGGTTGCCGTCATAGAAACCCATGTAACGCTGGTAGACGGCGCGCACGTTGTGGCTCAACGAGCCGTAGTAATCGCGGCTGTACCACTTGCTGGCCAGGCGTGGCGGCAACGAGCTCAGGGTCTCGGCGATTTCCATTGGCGTCTGGCCCTGATTGATCAGGCGCAGGCTCTGGCTATCGATGAATGCATACATGTCGCGCTGGTCAGCCAGATAATCGCGTATCTGCGCGCTACCCCAAGTGGGCCAGTGATGCTGGGCAAAAACCACCTCGGCCTGATTGCCGTAACGCACCAGGGACTCGTCAAGGTAATGCGCCCAGATCTTCGGGTCGCGAACCAGTGCACCGCGCAAGGTCAGCACGTTGTGTTGGACGTGAGTTGCGTTTTCGGCCATGCACAGCGCCTTGAACCGTGGGAAATAGATGTTCATCTCGGCCGGCGCCTCGGTGCCAGGCGTGAGCTGGAATTCGACTTCAATGCCCTCCAGGGTCAGGCGTTCCAGCGGCTTGCTGATTTCCCGGGTGGGGGCGATCAGGCTGACCGTCGCGTTCGCCGGCACGCCCTTGCCCAGCCCGGCGTCGACCTGGCCCCGCTCACCGCGCGGCAGCCCTGCGCCGTACATGTATTGGGCACGACGTTTCATCGCCGGTCCGGCCAGCACGTTCTCGCCGATGGCGTGCTCAAAAAAACCGTGGGGTGCGATGACCTGAACCTTGCCGGCCTTCACGTCCGCTTCGTCGATCACCCCACGCACCCCGCCGAAATGGTCGACGTGCGGGTGGGTATAAATCACCGTAGTCACTGGTTTGCGCGGACGATGCTTGAAGTACAGTTCCAGGCCGGCTCTGGCGGTTTCCACCGCCAGCAGCGGGTCGAGCACGATGAGCCCGTTATCGCCCTCGACGATGGTCATGTTCGCCAGGTCTATGCCACGAATCTGATAGATACCCTCGGTGACCTTGAACAGACCGGCAAGCGTATTGAGCTGCGCGATGCGCCACAGACTCGGGTTGACGGTCGCAGGCGCGTCTGTGCGGTTCAGAAACGCGTATTGCTTCAAATCCCAGACTGTTTTGCCCCCCGCATTACTGACGACATCCTCATACCGCTCGATCAGCCCCCGCTCAGCGGCCTCGAAATCTCCACGATCGGCGAAAGGCAGTCGCTGCAGCCATTGCTGGTTGTTTTGCAGGGTAATGGTTGTCGCATCCTTGGCAGGCGCGGCGGCGAGACTCGTCAGCGGTACCAGCAGGGCGAGGGTGAGCAAAGGCTGTGAAAAACGCATGGAGCAGTCCTTGTTATTGTTCGGGCGATCCACTCTAAGGAGCGGTTCGAGTCGCAGCCAATATCAGAGCGGCATGCCAGCCATCGCATTGGGTAATGGCTCAGCCCGGTTGAATGGCCAGGATCTGCGCCTCGAGCCAGGTCAGCGCCGGGTCGTGCTGGCGATGGGTCAGGCGTACCAGCTCTAGATCGAAGGGCGGTAGCGCGAACGGCAGTTCATACAGCTTCAGCGGCAGCAGCCGGGCGAACTGCTGCGCCAGCAGCGTCGGCAACACGACACAGAGTTCGGTCGCGGCCACCAAGTGCGCGGCTTGCAGGTAATTAGGCGTGGTGTAGACGATCTGTCGCACGAGGTTCTGCTCGGCCAGCCATTGGTCCACCATGCCTCGGGTCTGGCCACCATGAACCCAGACGTGGCGCAATTGCAGGAAACGCTGCAGATCCAGGCCGTCACTCAGTCGCGGATGGTCCTGACACACCGCGACTCGCAGGGTTTCGCTGCGCCAGAGCTGGCGAGTGAAACGTGCCGGTACGTGATCGAAACGACCCAGCACCATGTCCAGTTCGCCTCTGTCCAGCGCCTCGGCGGGCAGGCTGGGACTTAGGTGGGCGACATCGATGCGCAGGTGCGGCGCCTGCGTCTGCAGGCTTGCCAGCAAGGACGGCATGCACAGTTGTTCGACGAAGTCGGTCAGGGCAATTCTCAATTGACGATGGCTGCGCAGTGGGTCGAACGCGTCACTGGTGGACAGCGTTTGCTCGATTTGTTGCAACGCGGCGCGAATAGGCCCTTCCAGCGCGAGCGCTCGAGGGGTCGGGCACATGCGCCGACCGACGCGCACCAGCAGGGGGTCGCCCAGCATATCGCGCAAGCGCGCCAGGGCGTTGCTCACCGTGGGTTGGGTCAACGCCAGGCGTTGTGCTGCGCGCGAGACATTCTGCTCACGCAGCAACATGTCGAACACGCGCAGCAGGTTCAGATCAAAGTTTGAAGTATTCATACGCAGAATATATGGCATATGAAAATGAAATTTCAAAAATACTTGAAGCCTGCTTAGGGTGTCGGCTGTTCATTTTTCCCAATGCAGGAGCACCGCGTGTGAGCACCCCTTTCGATATCCAGCAGGTCGCCGTGATCGGCGCCGGCACCATGGGCCGGGGCATCGTCATCAGTCTGGCCAGCGCCGGGTTGCCGGTGCTGTGGCTGGAAAGCAATACCCAGACACTCAACGCGGGCCTGTCGATGATTGAGCAAACCTGGTCGCAGCAGGTGGGTAAACAACGCATCACGCAGGTCGAGGCGCACGCCAATCTCGAGCGAGTACGCCCGGTACAAAGTTACGCGGCGCTGGCAGAAGCGGACCTGGTGATCGAAGCGGTGTACGAAAGCCTGGAGCTCAAACAGGAAATCTTCCGCGCGCTGGACGCGCACCTCAAGCCCACGGCGATCCTGGCCAGCAACACCTCGGCGCTGGACATCGACGCAATTGCGGCGGTCACCGGGCGTTCACCGCAGGTGTTGGGTCTGCATTACTTCAGTCCTGCCCACATCATGAAACTGTTGGAGATCGTTCGTGGCAAGGACACCGACAGCCAAGTGCTCGAAGTGGCCCGCAGGCTCGCGCAGCGTACCGGCAAAGTAGCGGTGGTGGCGGGCAATTGCCCCGGTTTCATCGGCAACCGCATGCTGCGCAGCTATGTGGCCGAGGCACGAAAATTACTCCTGGAAGGCGCATTCCCTCAGCAGGTGGACGAGGTGCTGCAGCAATTTGGTTTCGCCATGGGCCCGTTCCGCATGTATGACGTGATCGGCATCGATCTGGAGTGGCGCGCGCGTCAACTGGCCGGGCAGGGCATGGACGCCCCCTTGGTGCAAGTCGATAACGCCTTGTGCGAACTCGGGCGCCTGGGTCAGAAAACCGGCGCGGGGTACTACCGCTATGCGCCAGGCAGTCGCCAGGCCGAGCATGACCCACTGGTGGACGAATGGGTGCTCAAGGTATCTCAGGGGCTGGGCTACCGCCGCCGCGACATCGACGCACGGGAAATCCTTGATCGCTGCCTTTTGGCACTGGTCAATGAAGGCGCGAAGATCCTCGAAGAAGGCATTGCGGCCAGCAGCCATGACATCGATCAGGTATGGCTCAACGGTTATGGCTTTCCGATTGAAACCGGCGGACCGATGCGTTGGGCGGATGGGCAGGGCATGAATTCCCTGCTGGCTCGACTGGAACGTCTGCAAAGTCTTTTCGGCGAGCATTGGCATCCCGCCGGACTGATCTCCCGATTGATGGCCAGCGGCAAACACTTTGCCGATGTCGGGGAGGGCCGCGTATGAACTACCAGGCACCGCTGCGCGATATGCGCTTCGTATTGCATGAAATGTTCGATGTCACCGGGCACTGCCAACACCTGGGGTTGGACCTGGACCGCGACACCCTTGACGGCATCCTGGAAGAGGCGGGGCGCTTCACCGCAGAGGTGATAGCCCCGCTCAACCGCAACAGCGACGAGCAAGGCTGCCAGTTGCTCGGTAATGAAGTCCGCACGCCGGATGGCTTTCGCGAAGCCTATCGTCAATACGTCGATAACGGTTGGGCGAGCATGACCGGGCCGATGGCCTACGGGGGACAAGGCTTGCCGCAAATGGCGTCGGCCTGTTTCCACGAGATGTTAATGGCGGCGTCGTTGTCGTTTCGGATCTATTCCGGGTTGACCGAAGGCGCGGTCCTGGCCGTGCACCGCCATGGCAGCGACGCGCTCAGGCAAACCTGGCTGGGCAAGATGGTCAGTGGCGAATGGACCGGCACCATGTGCCTTACCGAGCCTCAGGCCGGCACGGACCTGGCGTTGTTGCGCACCCGCGCGCAGCCTCACGCCGCCGGCAGCTATCTGATCACCGGCAGCAAGATTTTCATCAGCGGTGGTGAGCAGGACCTGACTGACAACATCATTCATCTGGTGCTGGCACGCTTGCCCGATGCCCCGGCGGGTGTGAAAGGCATCAGTCTGTTTCTGGTACCCAAAATCCTTGCCGATGGCCGGCGCAATGCGCTGAGCTGTGGCGCGCTGGAACACAAGATGGGCATCAAGGGCGCTTCGACTTGCGTCATGAATTTCGACGGTGCCCAGGGCTGGCTGGTCGGCGAGCCGAATCAAGGCCTGTCCTGCATGTTCACCATGATGAACGACGCACGATTCCAGGTCGGGTTGCAGGGACTGGGGATCGCTGAAGCCGCTTTCCAGGGCGGCCTGGCCTACGCCCGTGAACGTCTGCAGTCGCGCTCGCTGACCGGTGCAGTGGCGCCAGACAAGGCTGCCGACCCAATCATTGTTCATCCGGATGTGCGTCGCATGTTGCTGACGCAGAAGTCCCTCACCGAGGGATGCCGGATGCTGGGCGCCTACACCGCACGGCAACTCGATCTCGAGCACGGTGCGCCAGAACCCGATGATCGTCGCGCAGCCATGCGCCGCGCTGCGTTTCTGATCCCGATCGTCAAAGGGTTCTTCACCGATGTCGGCCAGGAAGTCGCCAGCCTCGGCGTGCAACTGTATGGCGGGCATGGCTACATCCGCGAATGGGGCATGGAACAGTTGATGCGCGACAGCCGCATCACCCAGCTCTATGAAGGCACCAATGGCATCCAGGCGCTGGACTTGGTCCGGCGCAAGCTGATGGGCGATGGCGGTGCCGAATTGCACGCGCTGATCGATGAGCTCGCTCAGCACGTCGAGGCTGCTGGCCACCAACCCCAGCTGCAGGACATGGCGGGTGCAGTCAGTCAGCGTCTTGAGCAATGGCGAGAATTGGGCAAGACCATCATCGACGCCTGCCAGCGTGATCCGCAGGAAATCGGCGCGGTCTCTGTGGACTTCCTCGCCTATTCGGCTTACGTCCTGCTGGCCGGGCTCTGGCTGCAGGCCGCGGTTCGAGCGGGTGAAACCCTGGCTAACGGGACGGGTGAAAACGCCTTTTATCAAGCCAAGCTACAGACTGCCGAATTCTACTGGCGGCGCGTATTACCCCGTGCAAGCGCACACCGGGAAGCCTTGTTGGGTGGCGCGAACTGCTTGATGGCCATGCCAGCGAGCGACTTCAGTTGCTGAAGACGCATAACAAAAAATCAGGAGGCGCTGACATGCAGCCTTTCAGCTTTGCCACTACAGCGCAGATTCTCTGCGAAACCGGCGCCGCGCAGCGCCTTGCCGATCTGTGCAGGGAACGCGGCGCGCGCCGTGTATTGATAGTCACCGACCCGGGTATTGCTCGCCTGGGCATGCTTGATGATGTGTTGCCCGGTTTCACCCTCGCAAAAGTTGCCGTGGCGATCTTCAGTGACGTGACGGCGGATCCGAGTCAGGCCTGCGTGCTCGCCGCCGTTGAACGGGCCCGGCATGTCGGTGCCGACCTGATCGTCGGCTTTGGCGGCGGCAGTTCGATGGACGTGGCCAAACTGGTCGCGCTGCTGGCGCATCCGCAGTGCACTCAACCGATCACCGAGCTATATGGCGTCGACCAAGCCAAGGGCCAGCGCTTGCCGCTGATTCAGGTGCCGACGACTGCCGGGACCGGCTCGGAGGTGACCCCCATCGCGATCGTCACCACCGGTGAAACCACCAAGATGGGCGTCGTCTCGCCGTTACTGTTGCCGGATCTCGCCGTACTCGACGCCGTCTGTACGTTAGGTTTGCCGCCTGCCGTGACGGCGGCCACGGGCATCGATGCCATGGTGCATGCGATCGAGGCCTACACCAGCAAGCTCAAGCGCAATCCGCTGTCCAGCCTCTTGGCGCGAGAGGCGCTACGGCTTTTGGCCTGCAACCTCGACCAGGCCGTGTACAACGGCGGCAACCTGGGCGCGCGCCAGGCGATGTTGCTGGGTGCCTGCCTGGCCGGCCAGGCATTCGCCAACGCGCCGGTGGCGGCGGTGCATGCGCTGGCGTACCCGCTGGGCGGGCACTTTCACATTCCTCATGGGCTGGCGAATTCGCTGGTGCTGCCTCATGTGCTGCGCTTCAACCTGCCGGTAGCGATGGCGGACTACGCCGAACTCGCTCTGCCTTTGCTGGGAGAAAGGTTGCAGGCAGGTGATCACCATTCTCGCGCCGATCAATTTGTCTCTGAGTTGGCGCAATTGGGATCTCGTTGCGAATTACCGACCACGCTGCGTGCGGTTGGTGTTCCCAGAGAAAGTCTGGCCCAACTGGCCCGTGACGCGATGCAACAGCAGCGTCTGCTCGTGAACAACCCGCGCACACTCACCGAAGCCGACGCGTTGGCCATTTATGAAGCGGCATATTGATGACCGACCTCAGGCAGCGTGCCGGCTATCGGCACTTCACAACGATCAACACCCGTTGGCACGACAACGACGTGTATGGACACGTCAACAATGTCGTCTTTTACGGTTTCTTCGACACTGCCGTGAACAGCGTCCTGATCAAGCAGGGAGGGCTGGATATCCACGCAGGTCCGGTGATCGGCCTGGTGGTGAGTTCCGGCTGCGATTACCACGCGCCGGTTGCGTTCCCGGAGCCCATCGAAGTGGCACTGGCGGTCAGCAGACTGGGTAACAGCTCAGTGCATTATCAACTTGCGGTATTCCGTGAAGGTCAGGCATTGGCCTGTGCGACCGGGCGTTTCGTGCATGTGTTTGTTGACCGTCTTCAACGCCGCCCGGCGCCGATTCCCGAACGGCTGCGCCTGGCACTGAGTGAGCTGGTCAGCGACTGCCAGCCCTCATCGAACAAGGAACTTGAACCATGAAAGACGCCGTGATTGTTTCCACCGCTCGCACACCGATCGCCAAGGCGATGCGTGGCGCATTCAATGACCTCAAGACGCCCAGTATGACGGCCGTTGCCATTCGCGCAGCAGTCGAGCGTGCTGGCATCGAGCCGGGTCAGATCGAAGACCTGGTGCTGGGTACGGCCATGCAGAGCGGCACTGCGGCCATCAACCCGGCGCGTTTGTCGGCCCTGGCCGCAGGCTTGCCCATTTCGGTCAGTGGGCAGACGATCGACCGCCAGTGCGCATCGGGCCTGATGGCCATTGCCATCGCCGCCAAGCAGATCATCGTCGACGGCATGCAGGTGACCGTTGGTGCCGGGCAAGAGCAGATCAGCCTGGTGCAGAATGCTCACAATCAAATGGCGAGCGAGGCGTTCGATGCCAACGTGCTGCGCATGAGCGAGCATGCGTACATGCCAATGCTACAAACGGCCGAACTCGTTGCGCGTCGGTATGGCATCAGTCGGCAAGCGCAGGACGCCTATGCACTTGAGTCTCAGCAACGCACCGCGGCGGCGCAGGAAGCTGGTGTTTTCGCCGACGAAATTGTTCCGGTCAAGGCACGCAAGCGAGTCGTTGACAAGGAGAGCGGGGCGGTGAGCTATCAGGATGTCACGCTTGTCCAGGATGAAGGCAACAGGCCGACAACCCAACTCAGCGATCTGCAAGGACTCAAGCCGATAGTGGAGGGCGGTAGTGTCACGGCCGGCAATGCCAGTCAGTTGTCCGACGGCGCCAGCGCCTGCGTTTTACTTGAGGGGGCAGTGGCTGCGCGATCAGGCATTGCACCATTGGGCCTGTATCGAGGGATCGCAGTCGCCGGACTGGCGCCAGAAGAGATGGGTATCGGCCCCGTACTGGCAGTGCCCAAGCTGCTCCGTCAGCACGGGTTGAAGGTGGACGATATCGGCTTGTGGGAATTGAACGAGGCGTTTGCCTGCCAAGTGTTGTATTGCGCACAACAGTTGGGGATCGATCCGGCGAAACTGAACGTCAATGGCGGCGCAATTTCCATTGGGCATCCCTACGGCATGAGCGGCGCGCGAATGGTTGGGCACGCGTTGCTGGAAGGAAAGCGGCGGGGGGTGAAGTTCGTGGTGATAACGATGTGCGTGGGTGGTGGCATGGGAGCAGCGGGATTGTTCGAGGTTTTGTAACCCGAACCCGAACATGGGCTGCCAGCATCAGCAACCAAGCCGATCAGTTGGATCGGCTTTTTTGTGTGCTTTAGTAAAACTGTTCAAGTCAGCGGCCGTTCGAGATTGGTCACAGCGTGGTGGTCTGTCCATTGCGATCCAGTTCATACACTTTATTGCCCTGCAGTTTCTCTTTCAGCCAGCGTCCAGCCTTGCCCAATGGACGTTGGCGCGCCCATAAAAGGTCGACGCCAATTTGCCAGTCGGTGTGCGGGTAGGCCGAGAGGGGCAGTTCTACCAGTTCGCCCCGGGCCAGCTCGCGCTGGATGAGTTGACGGGGCAGGGTGGCCCAACCGAGCGCAGCGCGGACCATTTCCAGCAACGCGAGGTAGTTCTCCGCTTGCCACAATTGCGTCGAGCGCAGGTATTCACTGCTGGGCAGTTTGTTCGCGTGCGCGCTGAATGCCAGGCGTCGATGCACGTGCAGGTCCTCGAACGTAACGGTGTCAAGCTGTGCCAGCGGATGATCGGGATGGCAAACGTGCAGCATGATCAATTTGCCCAGTTGCTGGAACGCCAGTTCCTTCGGGTAGCCAGGTTGTGAAAACGCCACGCCAAGCTCCGCCTCTCCACTGCTGACCAGTTCACTGACGTCACCGTGCACCGGGTGGCGGATGATCAGGTCGACGAAGGGAAACGCCTGCTCGAAGGCCTTGAGCACCGGCATGATCGGCCCGTAGGGCGTTTCAATGGCCAAGGTCAAACTGGGTTCGACGTTATCCGAGAGGCATTCGGCGTGTGCCTCGAAGGTCATGCAGCGCGCGAGCACGGCTTCGGCCTGGACCAACAGTTTTTGGCCGCTGGCGGTGAGGGCAGGGCTGCGGTTGGTGCGGTCGAACAAATCGACGCCCAGATCGGTTTCAAGATTGGCAATCGCTGCGCTGATGGTCGATTGCGTCTTGCCCAACTTACGTCCAGCGGCGGAGAACGAACCGCTTTTGACCACTTGGGAAAACATCTGCAGTTGATCGAGTGAGAAGCGCAATCGGTTTACTCCTGGTCGAACGTGGCGGTTTGAACATCAAGACGAGTGCTTGAGTGTGCCGCTTGTACGCCATCGAAAAAAGCGATGGTTGCTAATTTGTTTCATCGTTAAAAACGCTCGAGTATGGCCTTGCGTCAATCGATCACCGGGGTTGGAGCAGGCTTGCGACCGCCCCTGAGAATGCCGCGATCACACCATCCGTTGCACCTTCAGGAGCTTGTGACATGAATACACAACGCATTCATCCGGTGGACGAGGTTTTGCCCTTGCGGCAGCTGGTCACCTTTGGCTTGCAGCATGTGCTGGTGATGTACGCAGGGGCGGTGGCGGTGCCACTGATTCTGGGCAGCGCGATGGGGTTGTCCTCGGCGCAGATCATCTTGCTGATCAACGCCAACCTGCTGACGTCCGGCGTGGCGACGCTGATTCAGACCATCGGGTTCTGGAAATTTGGTGCGCGCTTGCCACTGATTCAAGGCTGCTCGTTCATCGCCCTTGCGCCGATGATCATGATTGGCAAGGAGTTCGGGCTCAGTCAGATATTCGGGGCGGTGATTGCCGCAGGCTTCATAACCATTGCGCTGGCACCGGTATTCAGCCGTCTGTTGCGATTCTTTCCGCCAGTGGTGATCGGCAGTCTGATCACCATCATCGGTATCTCGCTGATGCCGGCTGCCGCGATCTGGCTGGGCGGCGGCAACCCTGAGGCGGCAGATTTCGGCAGCCCCGCGAATCTGCTGCTGGGCCTGGCCACGGTCAGTGTCACGCTAGTGATCTACGCCAAATTCAAAGGCTTCATCGGCAACCTCAGCGTACTCATCGGTTTGTTCGTCGGTAGCTTGATTGCCGCAGTCTGCGGTATGACCCATTTCACCCGAGTGAGCGAAGCGGCGTGGTTCGAATTGAGTGCACCGATGGCATTCGGCGCGCCGGAATTTTCGCTCGTGCCGATTTTGATCATGACCCTGGCGATGCTGGTGATCATGGCCGAAACCACTGGCAACTGCCTGGCCATCGGCAAATTGACCGGCAAGCCAACCACCCAACAATCCCTCGGCAATGCGTTCCGCGCTGATGGCCTGTCGACCATGCTCGGTGGCTTGTTCAACAGTTTTCCTTACAACGCCTTCACGCAGAACACCGGTTTGATTGCGCTCTCCAACATCAAGAGCCGCTTCGTCGTGGCCGCTGCCGGGGCAATCATGGTGCTGATGGGGTTGTTCCCCAAACTGGGTGCGTTGATCGCGGCGGTGCCGACTCCGGTGCTCGGTGGTTGCGCGATCGTGATGTTCGGCATGACCACGGTGGCAGGGATTCAGGAACTGTCACGCGTGCAGTTCGAAGGCACCCGCAACGGCATCATCGTCGCGGTGTCGGTCAGTGTCGGCGTGTTGCCGATGTCTTTTCCTGCATTGTTCGAGCACGTCGGCCCTACGCTGAAACTGGTGCTGGACAGCGGAATCTTTCTCGGTGCGATCACCGCCATTGTGCTCAACGTGCTGCTCAACAATGAAAAAAAATCGACCGACAGCGTCGGCGTCTCAGCGGCTGAATGGGTCGACTGATCTTTTGTTTTTCCACTGCCCAGGAGTTACCCATGAATCAATTCACTCAGCTTGTTCCGGCCGGCGTCAGCGATCTGGATCTGGTGTTGCTGCGCCAGACCATCGCCTTGTCGCAGGCATCAAAACAGCGCGGCCGTCATCCGTTCGCGGCGTTGGTGGCTGACCGCAACGGCAAGGTGATTGTCGAAGCGGGCAACAATTCGATGCCGCCGGAGGGCGATCCCACACAGCACGCCGAACTGGTCGCGGCGGCTGCCGCTGCCAGGCTTTTGTCTGCGCAGGAACTGGAGCAGTGCACGCTGTACACCAGTGCCGAACCCTGCTGCATGTGTGCCGGCGCGGTGTATTGGACCGGGATCGGGCGAGTGGTTTATGCCTTGTCGGAGCACTCGTTACTGGGGCTGACGGGGGATCATCCCGAGAATCCGACGTTTGCTTTGCCGTGTCGCGAAGTCTTTGCCAAGGGCCAGCGCAAGGTCAGCGTATTGGGACCAATGCTGGAAGCCGAGGCTAGCGAGCCGCATATAGGATTCTGGTCATAAAGGGTTTCGAACCGAAACTCGATCGTTCCTGGCGCTGCTTTCCGTCAAGGAGTGCAGCGCACCAACGTAATGCCCCATTCAAGAATTATCCGCCTCGGGCGCACGGAAGGCCTTACTGTAGTAACCGGACGGGTCGAAACAGCAAACGTGCTTCTTGCCGCTGGCGAGCATATCGCAGGCATCACCGATTCGTTTCGCGCGGGTCTTGAGTTGCTTGGCTGAAGTGATCCAGTGTATCCAGTCTACTCGTGCGATGGTCGTCGTATTGTTCCAGACTTTAAGCGCCTCAGGAGTAGCTGCGAGTGCCTCTTGAAAATCTGCCGGTATGTCAGGCTCGGGTTCCTTCTGTACAGAGGCTAGCTCCAGCGTAACGATGTCCCCCACAGCTGCGCCTGCGGCTTCGAGTAGCTCTCTGCCGACCGGCAGCCAATGGCTCAGCTGACCATCAGGCTCAAGGGTTGCCTGGAAGGGGTGCCCATTGATTGTGCCTTCAACTGTCGTTCTTCCTCGCCTTGGAAGCTGTTCGCTCGCGTCTGCTGGCAATACCAGGAACGCCCAGGACGTATCATTACCAGGCTTTGCCGGGCGGAGAAGCTTTGCTTCGAATCGGAATTTCATATCGATTGTTGTCATTGCAACGTCTCCAACCAATACGCCTGACGACTCAACTACGGGATAAATTCAGTGTCGAGGGTCGACGTTACCGATTAGCCACTAGTGTGTCCAGCGGCTGCCTGTGGCCGTTTTTTTGCCTGTCGCAGCCTGGATAGCCGACTTTATGTGCGATGCGAACCGCTCTCAGGCCGCGGTGCTTGTCATCGGAAACACTCGCCAGTCACTTGTCGTGCTGGCAAATAGCCGCTAAACCTTAGGGTGTGTTAGGAGAGGGCCTGAAGATGATTTCCAGATTCGTTGTTGTCCCTGCAATCCCGACAGAGACTGGATCAATGCGTGATGGAATGCGCTTCTATTGTGAGACTGCGCCATCGGTTTCAACATCTATGACAACGAAGAAAAACGTCGCTTGAAGACGACCTATCAAATTCGAGAGGAAGTTCGGGACGAGTGTCAGCGGCTTAACCACAAGCAGTTGCTGGAAGTTCTTACGGAGCGACAATCCATGACCGTGGTTTAGGCGCTTGCCCACGTGATCAAAATTTTCACCTGACGAAACGAGACGCTACAGTCAGGGGCATGGAAAAATACAAGTTGTTTCGCTGAAGGCTGAATGCTTGTAGAGCGTGACAGTAATTTGGACGCACCGCGAAATCGGAAGATCAGGATGATATGGACAAAGCGGCGCAACTCGCTGATGGGCTTTATTTTTTTAGCGGTCGGTCTGGTGGTTTTTTCGGCGTTACTACTGCTGAAGTCCGAGACTCAGCGAAGGGAAACGTATTTTTCCGAGTACGTGCAAAACATCTCTGGGATTGTGCGCAATCAGCTTGATACCAATGAAGCTGTGCTCTCGGGCTTCTCTGCATTCCTGCAAGCCGTAGACCAGAGTGATACCGAAGCGACGTCCCGATATGCGGCAGTCGTATTGTCGGCCTACCCGCATATCTACATGCTCGAGGCAGCACGCTCCGTGCCTGTCGCCGAGCAATCCGCCTTTGAGGATCTGTTGCGGCGCACATGGCGCCCAGACTTTGAGCTCAAGGATTTCCCAAGTCTCACTGGGCAGCCAAGCCAACCCCAGGCCTTCCTCAAAGAGACCTGGCCCGTTTTGTTTATGTACCCCTTGCTCCCTGAATCCAGTTCGATTTACGGGGTGAGGTTAGAAACGGTCGCTTACCTTTCCTACGCGCTGGCACGCGCCAAAAGCAGCCAGAAACCCGTGGTTTCTCCCGTTTTTTCCATGTACGAGGGCGGTAGTGCTTACATTCTGATGCAGTTAGTCAACCGGCCTGACCAAGAGCGAACGAGCCCCAGCCCCAATTTTTTTGGTAGCACTATGGTGTCATTGCTGTTGATCAAGACGGGCTCTCTTCTTGATGCCGTCAATCACGCTAACGTCGACCCACTGGTTCATATAACTGCCGTGCTGAAGACCGCAGCCGGTTCTGAAAGCGATGTTTTTTCCACGCACGTTCAACAGGCTGGCTTCCTTGATCGCCTGTTTTTGCCGCAATTGAACGACCGTGTCGAGATCCGCAGTACATCGCAGCCCATGACGCTGGTATTCGACCGGCAACTTCGTTTCGGGGATGTCCTTACTGAAGAAATGTTGATGATTCTTTTGGTACTCGCCGGCGCTCTGGTGCTGATGCCGATGGTATTGATCACGCATTTCAAGGCGATAGAAAGAGCCGAAGTTGAGCACGAACGCTCAGCCTATCTGGCAACCCATGATGTACTCACGCAACTGCCTAACCGTTACCTGTTCGCTGAGCGTTTTGCCCAGGCCATCTCGGATTGGGAAGTGAAAGGGATTCCGTTCGCTGTGCTTTTGATCGACTTGGATCATTTCAAGGAGGTCAACGACAAGTACGGTCATGAAGTCGGCGACCAGGTTTTGCAAGCGGTTGCACGCCGCATGCTTCAAGCCACCCGGTCATGTGACACGGCTGCCCGATACGGCGGCGACGAATTTGTGATGCTGATCTCCAATCTTTCTGACCCCCAGAGCGCTGAGTCGCAAGCGGCGAGGGTATTTGACACCATCGCCCAGACAGTCGCGACAAGTGCGGGGGAGCTTTCAGTGTCGTGCAGCGTCGGAGTTTCGCTGTGTCCTGTTCATGGGCAATCTCTCGACGCATTACTTAAAGCAGCGGATCAGGCCATGTATGGTGTCAAGCAGCTAGGGCGCAAGGGGGTAGGGATGAGGGAATCCCCCCTTGCATGAGGCTTGCGCGGGCATTGGACAAGTCAGTTGTGTTTCTGGGGCTATCATGCACAACTGGACCCCGTCGCGCTTGGTCTTGTCAGGTCACGTGCGTTACTTCAACCTCTGGGAGTCTGGTATGACAAGCCCGCAAGATAAAGCCGAATCCGACGCGGATTTAGCTCAGATGGTAATAGGGCTAGGGCCCTGCACTTATCTGTTGCTGCTTTTACTGGGATTGATCCTCCTGTTCCCCTTTCTTGAGGAGGGGCTGATTGCTCGCATGTTGCTCGGCATTCTGTTTTCGGCTGTGCTGCTCGTGGGCGCTTTCGCCACCCGGCAGACCCGACCCGGATTCATCCTCAAACTGTGCCTGGCGTTGCTCGGGATTGGCCTTCAATGGGCGGCCTTGTGGACCGAGAGTATCTCGACTCTTGAACTTGCAGGGATAACCTATGCGGTGTCTCTTACGGTTTCGTTCAGCGGGGTACTGCGCTACCTTCTCAAGCGCGGGCCGATTACAGCGGACAAGCTGCATGGCGCACTTGCGGGCTACATCATGCTGGTCTTCGTTTGGTCCTTCATCTATGCCCTGGTCGAGATTTCCGCCGCTGGCTCATTCGGCCCTGGCAACTTCGATTTCAGACAGCCCGGCACTTTCTTCAAACTGATCTATTTCAGCTTCACGACGCTCACGACCACCGGTTACGGGGATATTATCCCGATCACCAACCATGCCCGCTCACTGGTGATGGTCGAAGAATTTTCAGGCGTCTTTTACGTGGGGGTCGTGATAGCGCGGCTTGCCGGTATTTATCCGTCGCATCAGGCCAGATGACGCCCGATTTGCCTGAGCCACCCAAGGCGTTTTTGGTTGACTCTTTCCTGATTTATCAGACACCTCCGAGCGACTGCTTTTGGCCGATTGCAGCCCCTCACGACAGGCAGCAATCGGCCATTAGCTGCCACTCGACGCGACTCGATAATGCTCACTCGGCCGTGCATCATCATGCTCGCCACGATCCGGACCCAGCATCGAAGTTGAATAATTGCACAGACGTTCCCATCCATTTGCATTCGACGTGACCAATCAATCGCATTGGATTTGACCTGCGGGGCTCGTGGACATGTCGGGCGGAAGTCGATCGGTATCGATGAAAAGCGCCCCACTAATGCTTGGTTAGGGAAGCTGATGGTAAAGACGTGGATGAGACGCTGCCGGTATCGTTGAGTAGTAAACCAGGCAGCCTGAAGTCCTAGGTAAACTTGCTCCCTTAGAGACGAAGAGGGGCTTCATTGCCGGACGGTACTCATTGAACACAGATTTTTTCACAGCTTTCAGGCAAACAAAAATTTCGTCTTTCACAAGAGATATCTTGCTGGAATAAAGGGCTAAGCTTGGCCCAGCCCCGGTAAAATCCGCAATGTTGCAGTGTTCTGCGCCTTAGTTTTTCTCGGCACTGACTTGGCCGGTATACTTGGGCAGATTAATTTCCACATCAGCTTTTTGTTGCAGGCCTAGTTCCATCAGGCGGCCGATATGGTGTTGGGCGGCAGGGCGTCGAACAGAGTTGAGAAAAGCGG
>NZ_RCOB01000064.1:0-15741 GCF_004307665.1 Pseudomonas sp. Sample_16 | reverse complement strand
TGTCGATGTATGGGCTCGAGGATTACACCGTCGTTCGGCATGTGATGTTCAAGCACTAAGAAACGCATCGCCGGCAAGCCAGCTCCCACAAAATCTCAGCAATCCCTGTGGGAGCTTGCTTGCCAGCGATGGCGTCACCGCTGTTCCAAAACCAATCCCTACAACGTTCGCTGACTGTTGCCGATACCCTTGGCGATATCGATACCCCAATCCATCGCCGCTTCCATGTCCAGCAAGTGCGGTTTCGGGTCATGGTTTTCGTCGATCGGCGTGCCGTCCGGCCGATAGACGCCGATGAACATCCCCAGCGAACCGTCCTTCAAAATCTCGGCTTTGACCCGAATGCTGCATCCGTTCGACAGCGTCTCCTTGTGGTCCAGATGGCGCTCAGTCATTGCAATTTTCCTCCCGTCGCAGGATTTTCGACCTTACTGCCAATCCTAGCTCAGCCCCGCAATCGCGCTGATTCGCGACTCTGAACACTCAACCTGACAGCGGCGAAATGCCACCTATACTACAAGCCACCGCCCCTCCGGGGTCTGCGCATCCAACAATAAAAAGCAGAGGTGGAACATGGTTTGGCAGCAAATCTACGATCCGTTCAATAACCCGGTACTCTCCACCGTCATGGCCGCCGTGCCGGTGGTGGTGATGCTGGCAGCCCTCGCATTTTTCCATGTCAAGGCCCACCTGGCGGCACTGCTCGCCCTGGCCTCGGCGCTGGTGATCGCGATTTTCGCATTCGGCATGCCCGCCAACATGGCGGGGTCTGCTGCACTCTACGGCGCGGCCAATGGCTTGCTGCCGATTGGCTGGATCGTGTTGAACATCATCTTCCTGCACCGCCTCACCACCGAGAACGGCTCGTTCAAAGTGCTGCAGGATTCCCTGGCGCGGATCACCGACGACCGGCGCCTGCAATTGCTGCTGATCGCCTTCTGCTTCGGCGCTTTCTTCGAGGGCGCGGCCGGTTTCGGTACGCCGGTGGCGGTGACCGGCGCGATTCTGATCGGCCTGGGCTTTTCGCCGCTGGCCGCTTCGGGCCTGGCGCTGATCGCCAACACCGCACCGGTGGCATTCGGCGCGTTGGGCACACCGATCATTACCCTGGCCAAAGTCACCGGGCTGGATGAAATGGAGCTGTCGATGATGGTCGGGCGGCAATTGCCGTTCTTCTCGGTGATCGTGCCGTTCTGGTTGATCTGGGCCTTTGCCGGGTGGCGCAAGATGCTGGAAATCTGGCCGGCCATCGTGGTCACCGGGGTCAGTTTTGCCATTCCGCAATTTCTTGTTTCCAACTATCACGGGCCGATGCTGGTGGACGTGATCGCCGCATTGATTTCCATGGCCTGCCTGACCGGTTTCCTGAAAGTCTGGAAACCGGCCACCGTACACACGTCCGCCGCCCTCACCGGCCGAGTCGATAACTCGAAGATCGACGCCGAATATGAGTCGAAAATCGAGCCGAGCGCGGCGTTTTCCAGCGAATCGAAAAAGGCTGTAATGCGCGCGTGGATGCCGTGGATCATCCTCACGGTATTCGTATTCGCCTGGGGTACCCAAGGCTTCAAGAACATGTTCGACACCCGCCCGGCGATTGATCCGGCCACCAATTCGGCCAAGCTCGACCCGCAGGGCAAGCCGATGCGCGAAGCCAACCCGGTGTTCGCCCCGGTCCTGACCTTCACCACCATCCACCAGCAAATCGAAAAAGTGCCACCGGTGGTGCCAGCGCCTAAAGTCGAAGAGGCGGTCTACAAATTCACCTGGTTCACCTCCACCGGCAGCGGGATCCTGCTGGCAGCGATTGTCGGTGGATTGCTGATGGGCTATTCCATCCCGCAATTGATCCACCAATACCTGCGAACCCTGTGGGTGGTGCGCTATTCGTTGATCACCATCACGGCGATGCTTGCCCTGGGTTTCCTCACCCGTTACTCCGGGCTGGATGCCACCATGGGCCTGGCCTTTGCCGCGACGGGAATCTTCTATCCGATGTTCGGCACATTACTCGGCTGGCTCGGCGTGGCGCTGACGGGCTCAGACACCGCGTCCAACGTGCTGTTCGGCGGCTTGCAACGGGTCACCGCCGAGCAACTGGGCCTGAGCCCGGTGTTGATGGCAGCGGCCAACAGTTCCGGTGGGGTGATGGGCAAGATGGTCGATGCGCAGTCGATTGTGGTCGCCTCCACCGCTACCCGATGGTACGGCCACGAAGGGGAAATCCTGCGATACGTGTTCTTCCACTCGATCATCCTGGCGATCCTGGTCGGCGGTTTGGTGACGTTGCAAGCGTATGTGGCGCCATTCAGCAGTATGGTGGTGGGCGGAAATTGAATCGACAGACCGAGGTTTCACTGCACTGAAGCTCAAGCCCTTGCCCGGGAGGTCCGCCTCCCGGGCTTTTTCTTCGAAGGGCAGTTCTGGAGTACATCGCGAGCAGGCTCGCTCCTTCAGGGGCCGGGATTGCGGTGGTACTTGCGTATCTGCGTTTCAGGGCAAAACTTATTGAATGAAAAGCGCTTTACCAGGGACGAAAAGATAGGGACAAACCCAAGGCAAGCAATCCCATAACAACAAACCGAGTGTCGAGCGCCGATGAACATTCTTTACGATGAACGCGTTGACGGCACCCTGCCCGACGTCGACAAAAACGCACTGCTGCAGGCCCTGCAAACGCAGATGCCCGACCTGGAAATCCTGCACCAGCAGGAAGAACTCAAGCCGTACGAGTGCGATGGGCTTTCCGCCTACCGCACCACACCGATGCTGGTGGTGTTGCCGCGTGAAATCGCGCAGGTTCAAGGGATATTGCGCCTGTGCCATGAGCGCCGGGTGCCGGTGGTGGCTCGGGGTGCCGGGACCGGTTTATCGGGCGGCGCATTGCCGCTGGAAAAAGGCGTGCTACTGGTGATGGCGCGCTTCAATCAGATCCTGCATATCGACGCCGCAGCCCGCACTGCGCGGGTTCAGCCGGGCGTGCGTAACCTGGCGATTTCCCAGGCCGCCGCACCTTATGGCTTGTATTACGCCCCCGATCCCTCCTCGCAAATCGCCTGTTCCATCGGCGGCAATGTCGCGGAAAATGCCGGTGGCGTGCATTGCTTGAAATACGGGCTGACCGTGCACAACCTGCTCAAGGTGGACATCCTCACCGTCGATGGCGAACACCTGACGCTGGGCTCCGACGCCCTAGACTCACCGGGTTTGGATCTGCTCGCACTGTTCACCGGTTCCGAAGGCATGCTCGGGGTCATTACCGAAGTCACGGTCAAGTTGTTGCCCAAGCCGCAATCCGCCAAGGTACTGCTGGCGGCGTTCGATTCCGTGGAAAAAGCCGGCCGTGCCGTCGGCGATATCATCGCTGCCGGGATCATCCCCGGTGGCCTGGAGATGATGGATAACCTGGCTATCCGCGCCGCTGAAGACTTCATCCACGCCGGGTATCCGGTTGAGGCCGAAGCCATTTTGCTGTGCGAACTCGACGGCGTTGAAGCCGATGTGCATGACGACTGCGACCGCGTGCGCCAGGTGCTGGAACAGGCTGGCGCCACCGAAGTGCGCCTGGCCAAAGACGAAGCCGAACGGGTGCGGTTCTGGGCCGGTCGGAAAAACGCCTTTCCGGCGGTCGGTCGCCTGTCACCGGATTATTACTGCATGGACGGCACCATTCCGCGCCGCGAATTGCCCGGCGTGCTCAAGGCCATTGCCGAGCTGTCGGCGGAATACGGTTTGCGCGTCGCCAATGTGTTCCACGCCGGCGACGGCAACATGCACCCGCTGATTCTGTTCGATGCCAATCAGCCCGGTGAACTGGAGCGTGCCGAAACCCTGGGCGGCAAGATTCTGGAGCTGTGCGTGAAGGTCGGCGGCAGCATCACCGGTGAACACGGTGTCGGGCGCGAAAAGATCAATCAGATGTGCGCACAGTTCAACAGCGATGAGCTGACCCTGTTTCACGCGATCAAGGCCGCGTTCGACCCCGGTGGCTTGCTCAACCCCGGCAAGAACATCCCGACCCTGCACCGCTGCGCCGAATTTGGTGCAATGCACGTGCATGCCGGAAAACTGCCGTTCCCTGACCTGGAGCGTTTCTGATGTACGCAAGAGCCGATTTGGACGACAGCGCGCTGCTGCTGGAGCAGGTCAACGAGGCATTGGAAAACGCCACGCCGTTGCGCATCCAGGGCGCCAACAGCAAAGCGTTTCTCGGGCGCATGACGGCCGGCGAAATACTCGACACCCGATCACATCGCGGCATCGTCAGTTACGACCCGACTGAGTTGGTGATCACCGTGCGTTGCGGTACGCCATTGGCCGAACTCAAGCAAGTGCTGGACGCCGCCCAGCAGATGCTGCCCTGTGAACCGCCAGCCTTTGGCGATGGCGCCACCGTTGGCGGCATGATTGCCTGCGGGTTGTCGGGGCCGCGGCGGCCCTGGTCTGGCTCGGTACGCGATTTCGTCCTCGGCACACGGGTGATCACCGGCCAGGGAAAGCATTTGCGTTTCGGTGGCGAAGTGATGAAGAACGTCGCCGGCTACGACCTGTCGCGGCTGATGGCCGGTAGCTACGGAACCCTGGGCTTGGTCACTGAAGTCTCGCTCAAGGTTTTGCCCAAACCCCGCCAAGCCTTGAGCATCAGTCTTGAAATGAGCGCTGAGCGCGCGCTGTTGCGCCTGGCAGAATGGGGCCAGCAACCGTTGCCGATCAGTGCCGCGTGTCACGATGGCGAACGCTTGCAGCTGCGGCTCGAGGGCGGTGAAGGCTCGGTGGCGGCGGCCCATGACCGTTTGGGTGGTGAGCTGCTTGAGGCGGCGTACTGGGCGGATCTCAATGAACAGCGCTTGAGTTTCTTCGACGAGGACCAACCGTTGTGGCGGCTGTCCTTGCCCAACAACACGCCGCGCCTGTCGCTGCCCGGCAAGCAGCTCATCGACTGGGGCGGCGCCCAGCGCTGGCTCAAGTCCGACGCCCAGGCAGCATTCATTCGCCAGGTCGTCGAGGAAGTCGGCGGCCACGTGACCTGCTACAGCCACGGCCTCACCGACACTCCGTTCCAGCCACTGCCCGACGGGCTGATGCGCTATCACCGCAACCTCAAGCAGCAACTCGATCCCCGGGGCATTTTCAACCCCGGACGTCTGTACGCGGAGCTTTGAACCATGCAGACCACCCTGAGTGAAAATGCTCGCCAACTGCCCCGCGCCGAAGAAGCCGACAGCATCCTGCGCACCTGTGTGCACTGCGGCTTCTGCAATGCCACTTGCCCTACCTATCAGTTGCTCGGCGATGAACTGGATGGCCCGCGCGGGCGCATTTACCTGATCAAGCAAGTGCTCGAGGGCAACGAGGTCACGCAGAAAACCCAGCAACATCTGGACCGTTGCCTGTCGTGCCGTAACTGCGAAACCACCTGCCCGTCCGGCGTCGACTATCACAACCTGCTGGACATCGGCCGGGCGGTGGTCGATGCGGCAGTGCCGCGCCCGATTGGTCAGCGCCTGTTACGCGAAGGGCTGCGCACGTTGGTGCCGCATGCGGACCTGTTCAAGGGTCTGGTCAACAGCGGCCAGATGTTCCGTGCGCTGCTGCCTGGCACATTGCAAAGCAAATTGCCGCGCAGTTCACCGGCAACCAAAAAACGCCCCACCACCCGCCACGCCAGGCAGGTGTTGATGCTCGAAGGTTGCGTACAACCGGGGCTGTCACCCAATACCAACGTGGCCGCTGCGCGGGTGCTCGATCGGTTGGGCATCAGTGTCATGCCGGCCCGCGAGGCCGGTTGTTGCGGTGCCGTGGATTATCATCTCGACGCCCAGGCGACCGGGCTGGACCGTGCCCGGCACAACATCGACGCCTGGTGGCCCAGCATTGAAAGCGGCGCCGAAGCCATCGTGCAAACGGCCAGTGGGTGCGGTGCATTTATCAAGGATTACGGGCATTTGCTCGAACGCGACCCGGCCTACGCCGACAAGGCCAAAACCGTCAGTGCTCTGGCCAAGGACCTGGTCGAAGTACTGCGTAACGAGCCACTGGAACAACTCGGCATTCATAACGCCCGACGCGTGGCGTTTCATTGCCCTTGCACGTTGCAGCACGCGCAGAAACTCGGTGGCGCAGTGGAGTCGGTGTTGATGCGCCTGGGCTTCAATCTGACGACCGTGCCCGACGGTCATCTATGCTGTGGCTCGGCGGGCACCTATTCGCTGACCCAGCCGGAACTGGCCCGACAACTGCGTGACAACAAGATGAATGCCCTGGAAAGCGGCTACCCCGAAGTCATCGCCACGGCCAATATCGGCTGCCAGTCGCACCTCGATGGCGCGGGCCGTACACCGGTCCGGCACTGGATCGAACTGGTCGAAGCCGCCCTGTCCCAATAACGCCCCGGAGATTGCCCATGAACAGCAAAGCCATCCTGAGCCAGGCCGAAGTCAGCCAGATCCTGACTGCGGCGCGGACCGAAGCCCAGGCCAACCAGTGGCCGGTGACCATCGTGGTGGTCGATGACGGCGGTCATCCTCTGGCCCTGGAACGCCTCGACGGCGCTTCGCCCATCAGCGCCTATATCGCCACGGAAAAAGCCCGCACTTCGGCGCTGGGTCGGCGGGAATCGAAGGGCTATGAAGAGATGGTCAACGGCGGCCGCACGGCTTTTCTATCGGCGCCACTGCTGACATCGCTGGAGGGCGGCGTGCCAGTCATCGTCGACGGCCAGGTGATCGGCGCGGTGGGCGTGTCGGGCGTCAAGGCCGAGCAGGATGCGCAAGTGGCGAAAGCCGGGGCGCAGTGTTTGAAGTGATCGCGATGCACATTTAACAACCCCCGCAGATCCCTGTGGGAGCGGGCTTGCCCGCGATGACGGCGGCACATCCAACATCCGTTTGCCTGATACACCGCCATCGCGAGCAGGCTCGCTCCTACGGGGGTAGTGTCCAACCCGCCGAAGAGGAAGCACACCGATGACCCGCCTCACCGCGAAAGACTTTGCCCCGCAGCTGCTGGAACTCTACGACTTTTACGCCCATGGCCTGATCAACCGCCGCGAATTTCTCGACCGCGCCGCGTTGTTCACGCTTGGTGGTTTGACTGCCAGTGCGCTGCTCGCGTCCCTGAGCCCGAATTACGCGCTCGCCGAGCAAGTCGAGTTCACCGACCCGGACATCATCGCTGAATACATCACCTACCCGTCGCCCAAGGGTCACGGGCAGGTACGTGGTTATCTGGTGCGCCCGGCCAAAGCCACCGGCAAGGTCGCGGGTGTAGTGGTCGTGCATGAAAACCGTGGGCTCAACCCGTACATTGAAGACGTCGCCCGACGTGTGGCCAAGGCCGGTTTTATCGCCCTCGCTCCGGATGGCCTGAGTTCGGTGGGTGGCTATCCGGGCAATGACGACAAGGGTCGCGCGCTACAGGAAAAGGTCGACCCGAAAAAGCTCATGAATGACTTTTTCGCGGCTGTGGAATGGATGATGAAACATGATGCCGGCAACGGCAAAGTCGGCATCACCGGGTTCTGTTACGGCGGTGGCGTGACCAATGCGGCGGCGGTGGCTTACCCGGAACTGGGCGCCGCCGTTTCGTTTTATGGCCGCCAACCCGATGCCAAGGATGTGCCCCGGATCAAGGCGCCGGTGATGCTGCACTTTGGCGAACTGGATACGCGAATCAATGAAGGCTGGCCGGCTTATGAGCAGGCACTGAAGGCCAACGGCAAGACGTATGAAGCGTATATCTACCCGGGCGCCAATCACGGTTTCCACAACGACTCCACACCGCGTTATGACGAAGCGGCGGCGAAACTGGCGTGGGATCGGACGTTGGAGTGGTTTCGCAAGTATCTGGTTTGACAGGCCGGCAGGACCGGCCCTATCGCGAGCAGGCTCGCTCCCACAGGTGATCGAATGTGGGAGCAAGCCTGCTCGCGTTGGCGGTGTCACTGCCGCTGATTACTTGGGCTGCGCCACGGTGCGCAGATAAGGCTTCAAAGTCTTGAACCCATCCGGATACTTCTTCTTCGCGTCCTCATCGGACACCGACGTCGGAATGATCACGTCCTCACCCGGACGCCAGTTCACCGGCGTAGCCACGGTGTGCTTGGCATTGAGTTGCAGCGAATCGAGCAGGCGCAGCACTTCATCGAAGTTACGCCCAGCACTCATCGGGTAGATCAGCATGGCCTTGACCTTCTTGTCCGGCCCGACCAGGAACACCGAGCGCACGGTGGCGTTGTCCACAGCGGTGCGCGAGCCGCCGCTGGCGTTCGGATGGATCATGTCATAGAGCTTGGCCACCACCAGGTTTTCGTCGCCGATCAACGGATAATTGACGGCGTTGCCCTGGGTTTCTTCAATGTCACCGACCCACTTGTTGTGATCACTGACCGGGTCGATGCTCAGGCCGAGGATCTTGGTGTTGCGCTTGTCGAACTCGGGCTTGAGCTTGGCCAGATAGCCCAGTTCAGTGGTGCAGACCGGTGTGAAATCCTTGGGATGGGAAAACAGAATGGCCCAGCCATCACCAATCCACTGGTGAAAATTGATAGGGCCTTCGGTGGTGTCGGCGGTGAAATCCGGTGCTTCATCGCCAATGCGAATGGTCATGATCGATCTCCTTAAAGTGAGTTTCAGGGATGCTGTCAGAGCACGCGCAACAGCATTCGTGCATGGCTGTCGAGCCAGTCAACGCGACTGAGTATAGGAGACGAATGATGACAGGCTGCAAGCCCACGCTCAGCCACCCAGCGCGATGATTGCCGTGATCAGCGCTGCACCGACAACCGCCATCGCCACCGCGCCCTGCCAGGGTTTTGCTCCGGCGTATCGCGCCAGCAACCAGCCAGCCACGAACAGCACTACCAGCCCGATCAGGTTGGACAAACGTACCGCCAGCCCCGTCTGCTCAAGCAGCAGGAACGGCACCACCAGTGGGAATGTCGCGAGCACCACCAACAGGAAAACGCCCAGCGCACCCTTGAAGTCATCCAGACCCAGAAACGGATGATTCGGTACGGCCGGCGATGCGACCAGGCGCTGGCGCAACACTTCCAGGCCTTCGGTGCCAGCCGCCGTGGCGATACGCGGTGGCAACGCATCGGCAATCAGTGCCTGGCCGGCGCTTGCGTCCGCGCCCGCGCGCAAACCGGCAAACAGTGTGCGGTTGCGCGTGCGTTCGATCACCGTGCGCAACAGATACATCACCGCGTCCGCCAACCCCCAGGCCAGGTTGCAGCCGAGCGCGGCAATCATCATGGTGCGCTCCTCTTCCTGATTGGCGGTCGCAACACTGATAGTGCCGGTGAAAGTCATGGCCATCAGCAAGCCAAAAATCACTTCCGTGACCCGATCGACAGGATCGAGCACGCGTGTACGCAGCTGTTCGCGGTTGTCTTGCATAGGCACGGCCTTACGGCCCGCAGGCGAGCCGTCGTGTTCAAGGGAGGTTAAATCCGAATGCTTCACTCAGTGTAGTCAGGAACGTGCCTGCTGCTGATCGAGCGAGCCCTCGTCAATCCACCATGGCGATCAATTGATGCCGTTGCGCATCGGTGAGCATCGGCCCGAAACCGGCACCGGCGTTTTCAGCCATGTAGCGCGGGTTACCGGTGCCGGGAATGACGCAGGTCACCGCCGAATGCGACAACAAAAACTTGAGCGCCAGTTGCGGCCAGCTCTTGACCCCGACTTGAGCCGCCCAGCCCGGTAGCGGTTTGTCCTTGAGTCGCCCCAACAAGCCACCGCCGCCGAACGGCCGGTTGCAAATCACCGCTACACCGCGCTCGCGACACAGCGGCAGGATGCGTTTTTCGACACCG
The DNA here is from genome assembly GCF_004307665.1 of Pseudomonas sp. Sample_16. Classification (NCBI taxonomy): domain Bacteria; kingdom Pseudomonadati; phylum Pseudomonadota; class Gammaproteobacteria; order Pseudomonadales; family Pseudomonadaceae; genus Pseudomonas; species Pseudomonas sp. Sample_16. The sequence goes on along the minus strand of NZ_RCOB01000064.1, from coordinate 5,924 downwards.
CGATCATCCAGCGCATAGTTGATCTGCAAGAAATCCAGCGGCTCGGCCTTGAGCACCGCTTCCACTTCCTCATACGCCGATGCGGTGTAATGGGTGATACCGATGTAACGAATGCGCCCCTCTTCCTTCCATCGGCGCAATGTTGGCAGATGGGTTTGCCAGTCGAGAAGGTTGTGGATCTGCATCAGGTCGATACGATCGGTCTGCAACAACTTGAACGACTGCTCCATCTGCGCGATGCCCTCTTCGCGGCCCCGGGTCCAGACCTTGGTTGCCAGGAACGCTGGTGAGCGGGGCTCGTGGATGGACAACAGTTCACCGGTGGTCTGTTCGGCACGGCCGTACATTGGCGAGCTGTCGATCACCGTCCCGCCCTTCTCGAACAATGCGCGCAGCACGGCGGGCAGTTGCTTGTAGGCGACATCGTCCGGGGCCACGTCAAAACCGCGATAGGTGCCCAGGCCGACAATGGGCAACGACTCTTTGCTGGAAGGGATGACGCGGGTCTGCATGTTCTTGCCTCCTGTTCCCGTCGACGGCGGGGTTTGTGCGCCGGTCGGACCGAACGTGAAGACCGCCGAAACACCGGCAGCCAGCGTAAGAATTTTTCTACGGGTGTACCCCACAGGATGGCTCATAAATCGTCCCTCGCCCGCCAATCAGGTTTCGACTTGTTGCGCCTGGCGCCGAGCCAGCCACAGACATAACCCGCCCCACATCCCGGCAAATGGCACGATGACCAGCGCCACCAGGCCAAATCCTGCGCCCAACGCCGTCAAACCGGCGGACAACCAGCCACTGGCGGCATCGCCGCCGCGATAGACCAGGGTCTCGATGACATTCTTGGCCTTGTACTTCTCTTCGCGGCTGACCACTGTCCACAATACCTCCCGCGCCGGTCGCACGAGGGCGAACTCCACAGCCCGGCGCAAGCCTTGGGCCAGTGCCACGGTGGCCGGCACCGGTGCCAGTGCCATGGCGGCAAAGGCCACGATGGTCGCCAACGGCATTGCCAGCAGCGCACCGCCGATCCCCACCAGGCGGATCAAGGGTGCGGTCAGCAGCAGTTGCAACGTCAGGGTCAGTGCCGACACGATCAAATCGACAATGGCGAAGAATTGCGTCCGGCTGCCTGTATCAGCGTAGCTGTCAGCGACAATCCGTCCCTGCTCGAAATACAACAGGGTCGCGGCGCTGGTGTGCAGCAGCATGAACAGCACCAGCCCCAACAAGTACGGGGACCGCAGGATCAGGGTGATGCCGGCGAGCATGTTGCCGCCCATGCGCCGTTCGTCGAGTAACGGCTTGCCCGATTGCGACTGCGTGCGCGCCAGCAGCCCTCGATAGCAATGCACGGCGATCTCCAGCAACAGTGCCGCCGCAACGGTCAATGCCACCGGGCCAAGCCGGGTGGCCATGGTCGCCGCGAGCAGCGGCCCGATAAACGTGCCGAGGGTGCCACCGGCGGCGATGCAACCGAACAGCCGCCGGCCCTGTTCACTGGTAAAACGGTCGACCAGCACACTCCAGAAAATCGAGACGATGAACAGGTTGTAGATACTGATCCAGACAAAGAACACCCGCCCGACCGTCACTGGCGCGACGTGGTTGGCGATCAGCAGGCCGAACACCAGCATCGAGGCGGCAATGACGCGGTAGATCAACGGGACGAAGCGCGTGGCCGGCAGACGCGACGCCAGCGCGCCGAACACCGGCACCATCAGCAGCATCACCACAAACGTGGCGGTGAACAGCCACTGCAATTGATCGGCGCCGCCCTCCAGCCCAAGCGCATCGCGCAACGGTCGCACCAGGTAATAGCTGGCGAGCACGCAAAAATGAAAAGCAAAACCCAGGGCCAGGGCCGCTCTTTCCGAAGGCAACACATTGAGCCACTTGAGACCGATGGGCATCGGTGCCCTCCTTCACCGCCAGCTACACTCTGACAGCACCCCGGAGCCGTCAATGCCGCCCACTAACGTTAGTCGAATGTCCCGAACCCTGGTGTTACTCGTTGTCATCCTTGCCGCAGCGTATCTGTCGCTTTGCGCAGCGCTGTACGTGTTTCAGCGCTCGCTGATCTACTACCCGCAACCCCGCGCCGCTGGTTCAGCGCAAGCATTGCTCACGCTGCCCGTCGATGACGCGCAGGTGCTGGTTTCGGTGCGTTCGCACGACGGCCCCAAGGCGCTGATTTATTTCGGTGGCAATGCCGAAGACGTTTCCCGCAGCCTGCCCGGCTTCGCCGAGGCCTTCCCGGACCATGCACTGTACTTCATGCATTACCGAGGCTACGGCGGCAGCAGTGGATCGCCCTCCGAGGAGGCCATTGCCCGCGACGCCATGACCTTGTTCGACAAGGTCTATGCCGATCATCCGCACATCATCGTGGTCGGCCGCAGCCTGGGGTCAGGCGTCGCGGTGCGATTGGCCAGTTCTCGACCGGCCACCCGCCTGCTGCTGGTCACGCCTTACAACAGCCTCGAAGAGCTCGCCGCCCGTCAGTTCCGATGGTTCCCGGTGCGGTGGCTGTTGCAGGACAAATTTGAATCCTGGCGCTATGCATCACACATCGCAGTGCCGACGCGGCTGATTGCCGCCGAACATGACGAAGTGATTCCAAATTCCAGCACGCAACGGCTGTACAGCCACTTCGCCAAGGGCGTGGCATCGATGCAGATCATCAAGGGGGCGGGGCACAATTCGATCAGCGACAGCCCTGAGTACTTCAAGGCGCTGGGGGATGGGTTATAGCAACAAACGCCAACATCGAGTGCGTCCGTCGGACAGAAAGCTTCAGCAGCCAATAAGCGCAGCGGTCCCTTGAACCTTGTTTCGCAAGCCCAGTCTTAGATCGGCGTTCAACCCACCTCCCTATCGTTGTCATCTCTGCAGAGCTGTCCGCACCATGCGCCAAACCACTCTTGTCTTGCGCTTCACTTCGCTGTGCCTGTTGACCTCACTACCCTTTTTCATTAACTCCGCCCACGCCGGCGTGGAGCGACAACTGGTGGAAGCCATCAACGATTACCGTGCCCATCCGCGAGACTGCACGCGCCGACCGGCCCAGCGCTTGTCGCCGCTGGCCCTGAAGTCAAACCTGGCATTGCCGGTGGGTTACGGTGGCGGTTTACGCGATCGATTGAAGGCATCCGGTTACCAGGCTGTCGCCGTGCGTTCCATCCGCGTGGTGGGTGCGCAGGATGCCGAAGAGGCCTTTGAACTGCTGCAGGATGATCACTGCGCCGCACTGCTCGATAGCCAGTACGCTGACATCGGTGTGAGCCGCAGTCGGGGTGAGTGGCAAGTGGTATTGGCCCGTCCCGTTCTCGACAGTCAAATGGCCGATCCGCGAGCCGTTAGCAAAGCTTTGCTGGCGCAAGTGAATGCCGCCCGGGCCAAACCACGGCTGTGCGGTCGCCAGCGTTTCGCCGCGGCCCGTCCGTTATCCTGGGATGCAAGTCTCGGGGCTGCCGCGCAAGGCCACAGTAAAGCGATGGCCTACGGTAACTACTTCGCCCACCGCGACCCCGATGGCGACACCCCTGCGGACCGGGCGCGCGCCGCCGGTTACCGTGGTCGGCAGATCGGCGAAAACATTGCAGCCGGCCAAGGCTCGGCGAACAAGGCAATGGCCGGATGGCTCGCCAGCCCCGGGCATTGCGCCAACCTGATGAACCCGATGTTCACTCAAGTGGGTGCGGGCTTTGCGACGGACGCACGCAGCGATGAAGGGGTCTACTGGACGATGCTGTTCGGGGCGAAATGATCGGCTCGCTGTGATTGCCGATCATTCATCGAGTCGTTACTTCACCAACCGGGTTTCCTTGGACGGTCGATAGCCGAAATAGGCGCTGTAGCATTTGCTGAAGTGGCTCGGTGAAACGAAGCCACAGGCGACGGAGACTTCGACGATGGTCAAGGTCGTGTGCTGCAGCAACCGGCGTGCCTCAGTGATGCGCAAGTCCATGTAATAGCGCTGCGGTGTCGTACCCAACTGCTCTTTGAACAGTCGCTCGATCTGCCGTCGGGAACGACCGGCATACAGACAAAGCGTCTCCATCTCCAAAGGCTCTTCCAGGTTGGCATCCATCAGGTTGACCACCTCGCGCAGCGGGCCGCTGACAGAGACATTGAGGCTGGGTTTGATGCGTCGATAGCGCGACGCTTCAAATGCCAGTATGTCTTCAATACCGTCGGTCAGCGCCTTGTCGTGCAAACCTCTGATCCATTCCAGCGCCATGTAGAACGCACCGTTGGGACTGGACGCCGTCAGACGATCGCGGTCCACCACATACGCTTCGCTGGTGACCTGGGTGAGTTTGGCGATTTCCGCCAGCGCGGGACGATGCTCCGGGTGGATCGCGCAGCGATAACCGTCCAGCAAACCGGCTCGACCGAGAAACCAGGCGCCATTCCAGATCCCTGCCAGCTTCACGCCTGCTTCGGCGGCCCCTTGCAAAAGACTGACCAGCACGTCGTCAGCCTGGAGCGCCGTTCGATACCCGCCACAAATCACCAACAGATCGAGCTGCATAATCTGCCCATGATCGAGGCGAGCATCCGGGCGGATCACCAACCCCAAATCGCTGATCACTTCACCTTCGCGCAAACCGAAAGTCTTGGTGGAAAACAGCTCTGGCCGCAGCAGGTTCGCAGTGACAATCGTATCGAGTGCCTGGGTAAACGCGGGCAACGAAAAATGCTCCAGCAGCAAAAAACCTGCCCGGGCGCGAATTGAATGGCCTTCCTGTTCATTGAGGTAGCGAAGGTTCTTGCCCTTCATCGCACCGCTGAACTGACGTCGCTCTACCAACGCCCGCCTCGCTTCGTCGTGTGGTCGTACATGTGATTTAGCGCCTTGATGTCTATCACTCCTGCTCCGCAGCATAAACCGCACAGTTGCGCCTGCGCGGTGCGTGCATTGTTTACGCCAGTTGATAACTGCGAGCAAGTGGGAGGGTTCATCGGAAGAAATTTTGTTGGGGTTGATCAGGCAATCACAGAAATCCGAGGGTTTTCAATGAGGACATGGAGGATCGTAGGAAGCGGCTGAAGATGGGAGGATTGGGGAGGTCAGAAAATGGCTATCGCAAGGCGATTGCGATAGCGCGTCGCACGCGCTGCCAGGGCTTTGATCAATTGCCCCAGTCCAGCAGCCGAGGTACCCGGAGCCAACAATAAATGAACAGGGTTGGTCATCAAACAGTAGGCGTAGACCTTTACGCCCCATGCATCTTTGAGTTCACGTAAATCCCTCAGATAGCGTTGATAATCCTCCGCAACGGCAAATACCACCTGGCGGTTATGACCGCGTTGCACAACGTGGAGCGGATAGTTGGGTAATACGAGGCGTCCCATTCTGGGCACTTTTTACTTCTCCTTCCATGGAGGTTTTCAGCGTAGCAAAGGAGAAAAAATAAATCTGTCCCTGTCCCCTTTTTGAAAGCGAAGGATCAAGTGGCTTAAAAAATAAACATTGGTCCTCATGCGGCAATTCAAGTGAGAGCTTCTTTCATTTTATTTTTTTCTTTTTTTCTTAACGTCTTCAATTTTTGACAAACCCCAAACTCCTGCTCCGCCCCAAGCGCCATAGACAAGAGCAAACCGTAACGAAACTAGAAAATCATCCCCGTCAAATGTCCAAGCACCACTTTTGTAGTAATTTATTGCTGCACCAATAAGACTTCCGCATAGCCCTACGACATAAAATAACGCAGTGGCATATACAATCAACATCAAGAACAAATGCAACCCAACTTTTTTTGGCTTCATTAGTTATCACCCAGCGACTGGACTTCGTCCCCTATTACTTCTGAAATTCCTGCTCCTACCATATTTCCAAAGACCTGAGCTGCACTATAAAAGCAAAAAAGGGGACAGATTTATTTTCCTAGTCCGCTCCTTGGTCGGCCTCGCCCACG